>JBFMDF010000294.1:0-3405 GCA_040753935.1 Bacteroidota bacterium
TAGTCACTCGCACTAATTCGGCAATCGCTTTTTCGCTTCCAAATTGATCAAGCGGGTCACCGTAGCGCCCTAAACCGATATGCTCAACAACGCAGAGCGACGAGATCGATTCAATAGAATTATCTTCAAAAGGAAGCTCAAGAATAGAGCCCTTTTTGAAATAGAAATTTTCTAATTGTAATTCTATCGGTCTAATATCAACCATCGTCGTCGGTACAAACTGAGAAATGATTCCCATCGTTTTTGCCGAACTGCCAACATCATAATGATGATGCGGCTTGTTTGCAAATATTTTCCGCGCCGCCCATGCATCCTGATAAAAATAAACAGGGTCGAGCGGCGTTGTTTTTGTCTTGTCGGTTAAACAGGGATACCAATCCATCATCGAAATGGAAAACTGTGCATTCTGCGGTAACGACTTATACCTCAAATACTCCAACGCAAAACTGCACATGCGGTACACAATGGCTATGATGTTAAAGCCATATTGCGGCTTTAAGAGAAGATAAAAACGATAGAGGAGTTTGAAGAATTTCATTACTTAGTTGAGAATCGGTAAAAAGTGAAAATCCCTTTCATCATCGCGCGAAAGTTTCTCTTCGTTTTTGGATTGATTGCATCAATTGCAAACGTCGTCACAATAAATCCGCAATGTGCCGCAATAATACAGCCAAAAACTCCATAGCGAGGAATTAACAAGTAATTCATCACGATGTTAACCGCTGAACCCGACACTGCACACACCATAGCATGGCGGAATAATCCTTCTGTTGTTGTATAAATACTGCGTGCAACACCGATGTTGGAGTAAAATCTGCTCCAGATCAACACCGTTAAAATTGTCGCCGAATATGCGAATTGTTCCCCGTACAACATCGACACTATCGGACCGCTCAACAATGATATCGGCAGACAGATCACGATGGTAACAATCGTCATCAACCGGTAAAGATTTACAAGACGATTCATATACTCAACATCGCTCCACTCTTTCGTCTTTACAATAACGGGAAACACTGAACTCAGAATGATCATTGGAATAAATCCAAGCGGTTCCGCTACTTTTTGTGCCGCCGCGTACAACCCAATCTCTTTTTCGCCGAGTAGTTCGCGAAGCATGACCTGATCAATACGTGTCTGCATAAAAATCGCCAGATCGGTGATAATGATGGGCCAACTGTTGGTCAACAATTCTGCGGCACGCGAACGCTGAAATTTCCACCAACGAATACTTTCACCGTTCTTTCTGTACATCACAATCAATCCAACTGCTCCCAAAACAATTTCAAGGGAACTTGCCAGCACAAAATAAACAATCTCCGCGTGAACAATAATCAACACAATCTTCACTGCGCCGATAACAAAAAACGCTGTGTTTTTTGCATACACTGTGAACTTCGACTGCACTTGCGACTGAAACCATTGATCAATCACGTCAAACGATTGAAAAACCAATCCCGCAGACGTAATGATAACAAGCAAATGTGTTTGATGGTCATCGGGACGTACAAGAACAATTGCGATGGCGGAAAACAGCAACGCGTTCACTGCGCCGAACAATCGCAAACCAAATGCTGAACCGAGTATTACGTGTTTGCGCGATGAGTCGCGGACGACATCGCGAATGACAATGCTGTCGATGCCGAGTGTTGCCAATGGCATAAACATACCAACAAACGCCAGCGCATAGTTCAGTACGCCGTTCTGTTCCGGACCTAAATAGCGGGTAAGCCACGCATTGATGAACACAGCGCCAGTCATACGTACGCCGCGATCAATCATCAACCATCCGAGATTCGTAACGGTCTTGCGTAGTGTCGGTGAGATTGTTACCACGTGATGATGTGTTTGTTTATGATGTGTAATTTCATGTTACACTGCTACGTTCTTTTTTCCCAAAGGAAAAGCGAATGCCGTAGTATCCCAGTCCTCCAAGAACAAGAACGTTGATGAGCAGACTCAAATTCTTCCCGAGGTAAAATCCTTCCGGCTCAAATGTCATTGTTACCGTATGGTTTCCTTTCGGTACGATAATACCACGGAACATATAATTGAGACGGTAAATTGGGGTTTCCGTTCCATCAATGAATGCTTTCCAACCTTCGGGGTACCATGACTCGCTTAAGAAAACTAAATTGTTGCCTGTCGCCTTCACGTTCAGTTCCAACTCTTGTATTCCATAACGTGTGTACGAAACTGAAGCCCCCTCGTGCGGTGGATCAATGGTCGCGTTGATCTCATCCATGACGTATGCAACTTCTCGCGGATTGAAATTCATTGCTTTCATGTTGTTGAGAATATCCAACCCTTTCGCAACCTCATACCGATTCACAAAAAACGCGCGTGGAAGTTCCGCACGATTGTACAACACATGTTTTCCGCCTCCCGAAAAGAGAGGAAACAGCACGGCATTTGAATCCGGCCTGTCGGAAATAATGTACTTCACATTCATCAATCCCCACACAAGCGGATTTCCTAATCCTACCACATCGAATATATCTTGTATCTGTCGCATCTTTGCCCCCTGATAGCCGTACGCACTTTGGATTCGCCAGTATGCCAACGTATTGTTGTACGGTGGTTGTCCGTTTTCAAATTCGAGCACGCGGTACAATGTGGTATCTTGCTTGAGGAATGAGACAAACGAGGGAGCGGTAAACACATCTTGAACGTTACGATGCGGTTGAGGATCCATCGTCTTAAAATTGACCCGCCACAAATCAGCCAGTACGAAAACAACAATCCCTACAGTAACAGTAGACAAACCGATTTTACTTTTCTGATACAGATAGAACAAGCCAATCGTCGCCGTAAGAAGAAAGAAACCGACGGTGATTTCATTGGCAACAAATGATGTCACAATTTTATATGCTATTGGCGCACTGTTGCCGAACTTCGGCGTTAACATCTGCTGGGGAACAAACATTTCATAGAGGGACAGAAAAATATCTTTTACAAGAAATGCCAATACAGTCAATGCGCCAAGAGCAAACAACAAGTAGCGGAGGTATTGTTGAAACCTGTCATTCTTTATGGCAGGTGTTGTCATCATTGTCGCCATTCCGTACCCTGCCAACACCGGTACAAAAATTTGTACTAGAATTAGAATCATTGACGGAATGCGGAACTTGTTGAACATCGGAAAGTAATTGAACATCACATCGTACAGCAGTGGAAATTCCTTTCCGAATGAAATAAGAAGTGCAATGACAATGACAATTGATGAAAATTGAACAAACGGATCTTTTCTGTTTCTCCAGAAACCAATTCCCGCCAACATAAGAATAACTACGCCCATAAACTGCGGTGCATCGGTAAACGGCATCGGTCCAAAATACAGAGGAATTCGTTCAACGCGGTTATTGGTTTCGGGTCCCTGATACGGAACACCTGAACCAAATCCGT
>JBFMDF010000295.1:0-3405 GCA_040753935.1 Bacteroidota bacterium
TCTGCCGCACGTTTAATGATTGTTTGCAGGTGTTTGGGGTCTCGGTCCATGGAGCGGGCAACAAATGTTCCGCCGGAACCAAGTGCAAGTGATGCCGGATTGAACGGCATATCTACCGAGCCGTACGGTGTTGATTTGGTGATTTTCCCAAATTCCGAAGTGGGTGAATATTGCCCTTTGGTTAAACCGTAAATTTGGTTATTGAACAAAAGAATATTTACATCAACATTGCGGCGAAGAATATGAATCATATGGTTCCCGCCGATAGAAAGTCCATCGCCGTCTCCGGTTACAACCCACACGCTTAAATCTGGACGTGCAATTTTTAACCCAGTGGCAATTGCTGTTGCGCGTCCGTGAATGCCGTGGAATCCGTACGTATTCATGTAATAGGGGAAACGACTTGAACAACCGATTCCTGAAATAAAAACTACTTTTTCTTTTGGGATATTCAATTCAGGCATGACTCGTTGCACCTGTGCAAGGACCGAATAGTCGCCGCAACCGGGGCACCATCGCACATCCTGATCGGATGCAAAATCTTTTGCGGTATATTTTACTTTTGAAACAGAATCATGACTGACAGTTTCATACACAAGCGTATTCATTAGTTTTTTCCTCCTAAAATTTCATCGATCTTTTCTTCTATTTCGATCGAGCGGTATGGTAATCCTTGCACTTTATTTAACCCAATTGCAGGGACAAGGAATTTATGCCGCAAAATTTTGATGAGTTGACCCAAATTGATTTCCGGTACAAGAACGTATTTGAAGTTATACAGAATTTCACCAACATTTTTTTGCAGTGGATGAATATATTTTAAATGGAGATGTGATACCGATTTTCCTTCTTTCCGTTTTCGTTCTACAGCAGTTTTAATGGTCCCATACGTTCCGCCCCAACCGACAACCAGTAAGTCTCCCTTTTCATCCCCTTCAACTTTTGCCAATGGAATATCGTTGGCTATGCGTTCAATTTTTTCTGCCCGCAGATGTATCATGCGATCGTGATTTTCAGGTTCGTAATTCACGTTGCCAGTAACATCTTGCTTTTCCAGTCCGCCGATGCGGTGTTCAAGTCCAGGAGTTCCGGGAATTGCCCATTCGCGCGAAAGAGTAATTTCATCGCGGCGATAAGGCATATATCCCTCAGGATCGGTACGGAATTTTGGAGCAATATCAGGAAGTTCTTTGACGTTTGGAATCATCCATGGCTCGGATCCATTTCCCAAATATCCATCGGTGAGCATGATAACCGGAGTCATATATTTCAGAGCAATGCGTGATGCTTCCATTGCCGTGTTAAAACAATCGCTTGGTGTTGATGCGGCAAGTACAGGAACAGGGGCTTCACCGTTTCTTCCATATACAGCTTGCAACAAATCCGCCTGCTCGGTTTTTGTGGGAAGACCAGTGCTTGGTCCGCCGCGTTGAACATTGACAATAACTAACGGTAGTTCCACCATCACTGCAAGGCCGATGGCTTCAGTTTTCAATGCAATACCCGGCCCGCTGGTTGTTGTAATAGCAAGCGAACCGCCAAATGAGGCGCCGATGGCGCTCGTAATACCTGCAATTTCATCTTCTGCTTGAAATGTTTTCACGCCATAATTTTTATACAGTGAAAGTTCATGAAGAATGTCGCTTGCAGGAGTAATGGGATACGAACCAAGGAACAGGTCGAGTTTTGCTTTTTCGGCAGCGGCAACAAATCCGAGTGCTGTGGCTTGATTACCCGTGACGTTGCGGTATTTGCCGGGGGCAAGTGGTGCAGGTTTCACTTCATACTTCACGGCGAAGATGTCTGTTGTTTCGGCATAATTCCAACCTGCTTTTAACACGCGAGTGTTTGCTTCAACCAGTTCCGGTTTTTCTCTGAACTTTTCTTTGATCCACTGAATGGTATTATCGAGCGTGCGGTTGAACATCCAATACATCATGCCGAGTGCAAAAAAGTTTTTCGTTTTGTCAACAATTTTAGGCGACAGTTGCATATCGGCAAGAGCCAGATTTGTCAATTTGGTAATGTCCACTTGAAAGACTTGGTATTTCGATAATGAACCATCACTCAACGGGCTTTGTGTATAGCCGGCAAGTTTCAAATTCTTGTCGCCAAAACCGTCGGTGTTGACAATAATGATTCCGCCGTCGATTAACGAACGCAGATTTACTTTGAGCGATGCGGCATTCATTGCCACCAGCACATCGCAATGGTCGCCGGGAGTGTTGATTTCCGTAGCGCCGAAATGAATTTGAAAGCCGCTAACACCGTAGGTGGTATCTTTGGGAGCGCGGATTTCAGCGGGGTAGTCTGGCAGTGTGCTTAAATCGTTGCCCATGGCTGCGGAGGTGTTAGTGAATTGTCCTCCGGTCAACTGCATTCCGTCGCCAGAATCTCCGGCGAATCGGATTGTTACTTCGTCCAATACACGTGTTTCTTTTTCCATAAAAATGAACCTCAATTAATTAATTGTTTGCCGGGCGGCATTACTTCCGCCCTACAGCATTGTTTACGACAACTCGTTTAGGAATGGGAACCACTTTGCAAGATAACTTGCAATAATAGTCAAATAATTAGTCATCATCAGAATGCCTACCGCTACAAGCATCATACCTCCCACCACTTCAATGGTGTGGAAATGTTTTTTGATTCGGTTGAAAACGCTGAAAAATTTGTTGATGCTCAACGCCGTCAAGAAAAAGGGGATGCCGAGACCGAGCGAGTACACAAACAGAAGCACAATCCCTTGATACACCGTTTCCTGCTGACTTGCTATAGCCAGAATGCCGGCGAGAATCGGACCGATACACGGTGTCCATCCAAATGCAAAAGCCGAGCCAACTGTAAATGAACCCAAAATGCCGAGTTTTTTATCCTGTAGGTGAAATCGTTTTTCATAATTGAGAAAGCCAATCTTAAAAATCCCAATCATGTGAAGTCCGAAGACAATGATAATTGCCCCGGCTATTTTACTGATGATGGTGAGATTGTCATTCAAAAACTGACCGATGGAAGTTGCTGCTGCCCCCATGAGAACAAAAACAATGGTAAAGCCAAGAATGAAGACTATTGTGTTACTCAGCATTGCCCGCTTTGCCGAAGCGTCATCGCCAGTCATATCCTGCAGTGATTTTCCTGAAATGAAAGAGATGTAGCCGGGAATGATTGGCAGAACACACGGCGAAACAAACGATAACAGTCCGAAGACGAAAGCGGTGAGAATATTGACATTTTCAGAAAACATAAAAATCCTTTGTTTTATTAAATGTATTCAATTGTTAGACACATTTCAACGTACAATTGACTCCGTATTATTCCATTCACAAAGTATAACAAATGTGTACGGTAATGTGTTACCCTTACGTATGATGCAGAGAAAATCAAAAAGGGGGATTACAAATAAAA
>JBFMDF010000296.1:0-3403 GCA_040753935.1 Bacteroidota bacterium
ATTTTACTCAACAATAAATATACAGACAACATTTGACGTAAAAGTATCATTCATGCCCAGCGTAAAAATTACCATCGACGGAACGCAATTCGAAGTTGATAATAAAAAGACCATCATCGAAGCTGCCAGAGAAAACGGAATCACCATTCCACATTTTTGTTGGCACGAAAAACTTTCGCCTGCCGGCAATTGCCGCATGTGTCTGGTCGAAGTGGAAAAAATGCCGAAACTTGCCATTGCATGTATGACCCAGGTCGCCGACGGTATGGTTGTTAATACAAAAAACGAGCGTGTCATCAATGCTCGCGAAGCAGTGATGGAATTCATTCTGATCAACCATCCGCTCGACTGTCCCATCTGCGATGAAGCCGGTGAGTGCAAACTTCAAGACTATGCGTACAAGTACAGTACGGGTTTCAGCAGATTTTTCGAAGACAAAGTTCATAAACCAAAACGTGTTGAAATCGGGCCGCGTGTGATGTTGGATGTTGAGCGTTGTATTATGTGCTCACGTTGCATTCGCTTCTGTGATGAGATTGCCGGTGTACATCAACTTGAATTTACTAAACGGGGAGACCGTGTTGAACTAGCAACATTCCCCGGCGAGAAATTGGATAATCCCTATTCGATGAATGTGGTCGATATATGTCCCGTCGGCGCGCTGACCAATAAGGATTTTCGTTTCAAATCACGCGTGTGGGAAATGTCGTTTACCGATTCAGTCTGCACGGGGTGCGCTCGCGGATGTAATATTGAAATAGGTGTCCGCAATAATGAAATTCTCCGATTGACGCCGCGGAAAAATGACAATGTGAACAGCGTGTGGATGTGTGATCACGGTAGACTGAACACATGGAAACATGTCAATGATGATACGCGCATCAAGTCGCCGATGGTGCGGAAAGATGGTCAACTGGTGGAAGTCGGATGGGATGAAGCAATCGCAAAAGTCGCTTCGGAATTAAAATCGTTTAACGCATCGCAAATTGCGCTTCTCGGTTCGGCATTCGCAACTAATGAAGATAATTATATCTTCGCAAAGTTTGCGAAAGAAGTTATAGGCACGCGCAATCTTGACTTTCTGCGGCATTACGAAGGGACCGATGATACGGTTCTTATTCGCGCTGATAAAACACCGAATGCCGCCGGCGCGGAAGTTGTTGGTGTAGTGCCAGCTAGCGGCGGTTTGTCGTTTGAGCAGATGATGAGCGCTATCAAAGAAGGGAAAATTAAAGCGTTGTATGCGTTGGAAGATGATCTTGCACAAATTCCGGGCGTTGAAGAGGCGCTTGCAAAACTTGAATTTTTTGCAATTCATGCAACCAATGTCAACAAAACAACACAAATGGCTGATGTCGTGCTTGCCGCTTCCACCTATGCAGAAAAGAACGGTACGTGGACAAACTTCCAACATCGTGTGCAACGTATTCGTCCCGCTGTAACAACGCTGGAGCAAGACCGCGCCTTAGATAATTTCGCAATGAGTCGATGGGATAAATTTGCCGCGCATAACGACAAATGGGGAAAAGGACCACGTCGTGATGCACGCCCATCGTGGAAAATTGTTGTCGGCGTTGCTAACGCCATGGGAGTAAAATACAAATACACGAAAGTGGAAGATGTGTTCAACGAACTCACACACAAAGTTGATGCATTCAAGGGACTTTCTTATCTGAAAGTTGGTACGTTGGGCGCGCCATTAAAAGAATCTACAGTAACTGTATAATTATGGACTCATTTTACATTATTGAAGCAGTAATCAAAATTTTCGTTGTTATCTTTCTTGCCCTCCTGCCGGCGGTTGCATATGGAGTGCAGACAGAACGGAAGTTGAGTGCGTACATCCAAAATCGTATTGGTCCAAATCGTGTAGGACCCTACGGATTACTTCAGCCGCTTGCTGATATTCCTAAATTGTTTTTGAAAGAAGATATTGTTCCGGCGAATGCCAACAAATTTGTTCATTCACTCGGTCCGCTGATTTCCATCACCATTGCGTTCTCTACATTTGCCGTCATACCGTTTGGCAATTCGCTTACCGTTAACATCGGCGGCATCGATTATACGATACGCCTGCAGATTGCTGATGTGAATATCGGCTTTCTGTACATTCTTGCACTTTCATCATTGGCGGTGTACGGCATTACATTGAGCGGTTGGTCCTCCAACAACAAGTATTCGCTTCTCGGTGGCATCCGCTCTTCAGCACAGATGATTAGCTATGAACTCTCCATGGGGCTTTCCATCATTGGTGTTGTAATGGTGGCGAACACATTGCAATTGGATGAGATTGTACAGAAACAGGGAGGATATTTTTTAGGATTCCTGCCTGCGTGGAATGCATTTATTCAGCCGCTTGGTTTTATTATCTTCACCGTCTCCATGTTTGCAGAAACAAATCGCTTGCCGTTCGATCTTCCCGAAGCAGAGCCTGAGTTAGTAGCCGGATACCACACGGAATACTCTGGGATGAAATTCGGCATGTTCATGCTGTCGGAATACTTGGCGATGTTTACTGCCGCGTCAATGATCACGACAGTGTACCTTGGCGGTTGGCAGGCGCCGTACATTGAAGGACTCGGTTTGTCGCCTATAGTCGTGAGTTTGTTGCAGGTTGCTGCGTTTGCTACAAAGGTTGTTGCTGTTGTTATCTTTTTTATGATTGTACGCTGGTCAATGCCGCGCTTCAGATATGACCAATTGATGAATCTTGGCTGGAAAGTGATGCTGCCGTTAGCGTTGCTGAATATTGCCCTGACCGGACTTTTCATATTATCTTTTTAAGAACGTTTTGAACAACGTATGGACAAGTATTTAGAGAAAAGCGAAGTTATTCGGTTGAAAGATCTGAAATGGAATCAGAAAATGTACATTCCTGAAATTTTTAAAGGAATGTGGATTGCTGTGAAACAGATTTTTAAGCCAAAATTCACGTACCAATATCCCGATGTGAAATTCGAACCTCCTGCCTCATTTAGAGGACGACCAGTGTTGGTACATGAGAACGGCGTAGAGCGTTGCGTGGCGTGTGGTTTGTGCAGTCGTGTATGTCCGGCGCTTGCCATTCAGGTACAAGCGGCAGAAACCGAACTCGATAAAGAACGATACCCATCATTGTTTGAAATTAATATGACGCGGTGCATCTTCTGCGGTTTTTGTGAAGAAGTGTGTCCTGAAGAAGCAATCATTATGAGTAATGAATATGAACTGGCATTCACCAGTCAGGAAGAATCAATTTTTGGGAAGGATAAGTTGTTGAAGTCGGTAGAAGAGATGAAGCCGCGCCTCGATTTCTTGCGTGCTCATCGGTAAGAAAGGAGAGAGAGGTTGTTACAGTATCTGTGTGCGCTGAATAAGTTTTTCTTCAGCGCATTTTTGTTTTAAACAATTTTTAGATTTGGCA
>JBFMDF010000297.1:0-3401 GCA_040753935.1 Bacteroidota bacterium
GGGGGAGAATCGAATCCTTCGATGAGAAGTCCGTATTCGTCATTGACAGATGGATTTGCAGGACCGCGTAGCGCGTTCATTCCTTTCGACTTCACAAACTTCTTTGCTTCGTCAAACAGTGCATTGGCAACTTCTTGTTCGTTCACACATTCAAAGAATCCAAAAAAACCCACTCTGTCGCTGTGTTCTTTGTTGTGGTTATAGTTGACAATGCCGCCGATTCGTCCAATGACGTTTCCATCCCGTTCGGCAAGGAACAATTCCATTTCTGCATGTTTGTAGAACGGATTCTTCTCCTTGTCGATCAATTTTTCCCGATCCATCCGCAAGGGAGGAACAAAATTCTTATCATTCTTGTAGTGCGAATACAAAAAATCAATGAACTTTTTTTTGTCGTCTTTTGTCCGCACAGGACGAACGGTGAAGTTTGGCATGGAGTTTTTCCGTCAAGCAAAAAGTATGCGTGCCACAATATTTACACTGTAACGTCAATAAACAGTGTGGCTGTAATTGAATGAACTATTGTATCACTCCTAATTTTTTTCCTACAAAAGCAAAAATATCAATAATCTTATCCAAATGTTCATTTTCGTGCGATGCCATGTAACTGGTACGCAGCATTTCCATTCCGGGCGGAACACCGGGACGAACAAAAGCATTGACAAACACGCCGGCATCGAACAGTTCTTTCGTAAACACCAATGTTTTGTTCGTATCACCGATAATCACCGAAACAATACCCGTCTCCGGTTCGCCGATAACATTGAAGCCGAGTTTGCGTAAACCTTCTCGCACACGATTTGCGTTATTGTGCAGTTTCGTCACCAATTCCGGTTGTTCTTCCATAATATCAAGCGCCGCAAGAGCAGAAGCAACCGATGCAGGCGTAGGGCTGGCGCTGAAAATAAGCGCCGGCGAATGATGTTTAATATAATTGACAACCGAACGTTTCGACGCAATAAATCCTCCGAGCGATGCAAACGACTTGCTGAACGTTCCCATGGTAATATCGACTTCATGTGTTAATCCAAATTTGCTTGCCGTGCCGCGCCCACCAACGCCGATAACACCGGTCGCATGGGCATCATCCACCATCACACGCGCATTGTATTTTCGGGCTATGCGAACAATTTCCGGAAGATCTACCACCGAACCCGATGTGCTGAACACACCATCGGTCACAATCAACTTGCCTGCTTCCAACGGCAATTTGGAAATAACACTTTCGAGATGCTTCATGTCGTTGTGTTTATACCTCACAACTTCTGCCGTCATGCCTGTCGCCATCATATTTGCCATCACAATACAGGCATGATTATCTTTGTCGGAGACGACATATTCGCCTCGCTGCACCAATGTTGGAATAATTGCCTGTGCAGTTTGGTAACCGGTGGAAATCAACAGTACATCTTCATAGCCGAGAAATTTTGCCAGACGTCGCTCAAGTTCGACATGCAAATCTATTGTGCCCGTCAAATACCGAGACCCGGAACAGCCGGTTCCATATTTCTTAATGGCATTGATTGCCGCTTCACGTACTTTGGGATGAGCGGTGAGTCCGAGGTAGTTGTTCGACCCCGCCATAATAATTTTTCGTCCCGCCATTTCAACAATGGGTCCTTCATTTGCCTCAATGGGTCGGAAGTAGGGATAAAGACCGGCAGCCTTCACTTCGTCTGCCAGTGTGTAGTCGTCACATTTCTGAAATAAATCCAAGGGAGTAACTCCTTCATTGATAAATAAGAACGTTTTGAATATACTTGAACATAACACTAAATGCAATTTCAGATTTTCATCAAAAAAAGAAAGAAATCCAGAATATGAATCAACAACCTATTGCATTTGTCACCGGAGGTACCGGATTTATCGGCAGTCACCTTGTTGAACGTTTGCTCTCCAAGGGCTACAAAGTACGTTGTCTGGTCCGCAATCCGCAAAAACTCGGTTTTCTAAAAAATCTACCGATTGAAATTTTTGAAGGGGATTTATTCTCTACCTCAGCCCTTGAAAAAGGTATTGAAGGTGCACACTACGTGTACCACGTTGCCGGAGTGGTTGCAGCAAAGAAAAAAGAAGAGTTTTTTCTCTACAACAGAGACGGAACGAAAAACGTTATCGAAGTAACCGCTCGTGTCAATCCTAACGTAAAAAAATTCGTCCACATCAGCAGTCAAACTGCGGTGGGACCAGGAAAAGGGAAAAATCCTGTCAACGAACAGACACCCCCTCACCCCATGACAACGTATGGAAAAAGCAAACTCGCCTCGGAGCACGAGGTCATGAAATTCCGAGAAAAAATTCCGGCAACCATCTTGCGCGTTGCTGCCGTCTATGGACCGCGGGACACTGCAACGTTCGATTACTTCAAATCGGCATACATGGGATTGGAATTGATGATTGGCTTTCACGACACATACGTCAGTCTTGTTCATGTATCCGATATTGTGAGTGGTATTATGCTGGCTGGAGAAAGCGAAAATTCTTCCGGAGAAATTTATTTTCTCGGCAGTGAAAAGTATTACACGTGGGATGAAATCGGCTACGTTACCCGCCATGTTCTGAATAAAAAAATGCTGCGCATCCGAGTCCCCAAACCGCTGGTGTTTGTCATTGCCGGCATTTCAGGTATCGTGTCGCAATTTAAAGAAAAACCCTCTGTGCTGAATTTTGAAAAAGCGTACGACCTTACGCAGGATAACTGGTGCTGCGACATCACAAAAGCAAAAACAGCATTGGGCTACAAACCGCAAATTGCTTTGGAAGATGGCGTCCGCGAAACAGTGCAGTGGTACTTGGACAACAAGTGGATGTGATTTTCTCGATACCAGTGCTATTTCAAAAAAGTCATCTTGTATTTCACAAATGAAACGATGCTTCGACGTAATATCGTCGTAACAATCATCCTGATCGAAACGGAGCGTGAACAGAAGGAACCTTCGGATTTAAAACAGCACACGATAGTGGATGTTGAATGGTTGATGTTGAACGCCGATGGTGAGTTCACAAAAAGCAGATGTTAACTGAAAATCCATAGGGAATTGAGGTAAACTCCGGTTCTTTGAATAATTTCCCGTCTCATTTTTATTTCTCCCCACTTGTTCGTATTTTTCTTTTGCTATGCTTCACTATTCGCTCGAAATTGTTGCCATTATTATCCTCATTCTGCTGAACGGCGTGTTTTCTCTTTCAGAGATCGCCATTGTATCATCGCGCAAAGCGCGGCTACAGCATTTAGTAAACAAGGGGAATCAACGTGCGAAAATTGCATTGGAGTTAGCCAACAAGCCGGAAATTTTCCTTTCGACAGTACAAGTTGGAATTACACTGGTTGGTATCCTCGCCGGCGCCATTGGTGGCGTTACGCTTTCGCAGCCGATTGAAGAATACCTCCGTTCGTTTTC
>JBFMDF010000298.1:0-3390 GCA_040753935.1 Bacteroidota bacterium
TTCTTCTGCTTTCTTTTTTTCTTCGGCGATGGAGGCGTTAATGCGGTCTTTGTACGCCATAGCGTACATATTGTTCGGTTCAATGGAAAGCGCTTTATCAACTTCGGCGAGCGCCTTCTTCCATTCCGATGCTTTGATGTACTTATCGGCGTTTTTGAGCAGTTCGCCGATCATTTTCTTTTGTGATTCTCTGTCAACAACTGGCATAGGCAATAACTCTTTTCCATGCTCAATATACCCAAGAAGTGTTTTAATATCAACGATTATATCGGTAAGTTTTTCGTGCTTTTCGCAAAGAGCAAAAAATTTTGTTCGATAAAAAATATTACCTATTATCTTCACTATGACATCCAGCAAAGCATTGATACTGCTGATCATCATTGTCATCGGCTCCCGCATTCCATTGATGTTTAACGGATTTGGAACTGACGGCGATGGATGGCGAGTTGCAAAAACTGCACTCACATTGTGGAATGACGGCGTGTACCATGTCTCCCGCTTTCCCGGATTTCCTGTTTACGAATTTATTCAGACTCCAATTATTGCGCTGGGAGGTTCGGTTGCTTCGAATATCTCATCACTGTGTATGTTCCTTGTTTCACTCATCGTTCTCCGGAAAATTCTTCATCGGTGGAACGTTCCTCACTCAGACCTTACACTTGTTGCATTCGCATTTCTTCCGATTCTCTGGAAAAATTCATCGCTAACAATGGACTACGTGTGGGGATTGTGCGGCATTGTTTCAGCAGTGTATCTTGTAGAGCGAAAACGATTTGTTATGGCCGGTATTGTTCTTGGATTGGCGGCGGGAACACGAATTTCTCACATCGTATATCTTTTTCCTGCATTTTTTCTTTTTCAAAAAGAAGACCGAAAGCAGTGGTGGGTGTTCTCTTCGGTAGCAATAGTAACAACCGTTGTCTGTTACGTTCCCGTACTTTTTTCTGAGGGATATACCCTTGTCGTTCGCGACTATCTTGCCGATACAAGAAATTACTCCACGCTGAGAAGAATCGGATTCTATTTCTATCGCCTTCTTTTCTCGCTTGGATTGTTAGGGTGGCTTGGTATTGCAACTACAGTAGTTTTAAACAGAAAAAAAATATCATCGTTGTTTCAGAAACAATACTTTGCCACCGCGGTTGCTTTTATCGCCACAGGACTTCTTCTGTTTGCAATGTTGCCAGACGAACGAGAATATGTAATTCCCATTTTTCCGTTTTTACTTATTGCGCTCGCTTTCAGCATCAGCCGAAAGCAATATCTCATCATGATGCTGTTGTGCATTTCATACGGCTTTGTTTCAGTTGATATCATTGAACATCATACCAACAACCCAACACCGAAACTGAATCTTCAGCGTGGATATATCGTGAAAGAATTTCTTGAACGGCAGGAAATCAACGAGCGACGGTTACAACTTGCTCAAGCCGTAGTGCCAGATTCATCGTTTATTATGATCGGTATGGGTCCACTTTTCTGGTTGGAAAATCCGTATGTGGAAGTTGCCGCCGGCATTGAAAAAGAATTCCGGCATGATTGCGCGAAATCGCTGCGCGGACAGGAAGTGTACTTTATCTACGCTCTGTATAAACCGCAACTAAAAGAGATTCGCCGACGAGGGTACACGGTGTATTACTGGAATGAGATGAAGGAATATTTGGAGACGTTCTTGGATTACTCGCTGGAAGAGGAAAGAGTGCTGTCCCTCCACACCTCGTCAAAGTAAGCACATATCTACATACTTGAAAAATCTTGCGAAGACTTGACTCATTCACCGTACAACATTCGCACGGTGTACAATTGTTACTTCCCCACCATATCCCTTACCATTTCTGTCACCGCTCGAAAATTGATTTTGCCACTGCCCATCTGCGGCAGATCGGGAATGACGACAAAATTTTTCGGCAGCGCAATGTTGGGCAACTGCTCGGACATTTTCTTTAGCACCTTCTTCTCATCCAACGGCTGTGTTACGGCGGCAACAATGCGCGCTCCCTTTGTCTGATCGGGAATCTCGACAACACAGCACTTTGTTCCTTCTGGTATTATTTTTTCAAGCACGTCTTCCACTTTAATCAGCGACACCATTTCGCCTCCGATCTTCACAAAACGTTTCAGTCGCCCGACGTGCCACAAGTAGCCATCTTCATCCATCCAACCCATATCGCCAGTATCGTACCAACCGTGGCGGAAGGCAAGTGAAGTGCTTTCAAAGTCGTCAAAATACCCTTTCATCACATTATCTCCTTTCACCAAAATTTTTCCGATCTCACGAACCTTGCACTCTTCGCCGGTTTCATAATTTTCAATTCGCACACGCACACCGGGCAACGGCTTGCCAACACTTCCGGGTCTGTTATGTGCTGGTGTATTTACAGTAAGGCCGGGGCTTGTTTCTGTACAACCGTAAGCTTCCAGCAGTACTTTTCCGTGCTTCTCTAAAAATGCTTTTCGTAATGCATCGGGACATTTGTCAGCTCCTGCCAGCATAATGCGGCATGATTCGAAATCTCCGGGATTCGATTTGTTCACATATCCCCAGAAAAAGCTTGGCGTCCCCGCCATAATTGTTACTTTTTCTTCTCGCACAATGTCACAGATAGCTTTGAAGTCGAGCGGATTGGCGTAGGTTACCACTGTCATTCCGCACCAGATAGGAAGCCATTGATGCGCTGTTTGTCCGAAGACGTGAAATAGCGGAAGGTTTCCTAACATGATATCCGCCGCAGAAAATTCATATACCTGTTCCAGGCTCTTTAAATTAGCGGTAATATTTTTATGCGTCAGTTGAACTGCCTTTGGATCCTTTTCACTTCCACTGGTAAAGAGGATGACGAGGTTATCTTCTTCGTGACCTTGCGCTACAGTTTTCTTTAAAAGAGATGCCGGAAGTTTAGAACGAAGAGCGGCGTTTAGTTTATCAACGATGCCGATGCTTGCCATGATATCTTCGAGAAACACCATGCCCGGTACGACAGGGCATTGAATTTTTTCCAACAACGCTTTTGAAGTGATAATTGTTTTGAACGCGCATTTCTTTTGCGCATACTCGCAGTTCTGTGCTGCACCGGTAGAGTAGTTAATCATCACCGGCACACGTCCGCTCATCAACGATGCGAGAATAGAAAGAATACTTCCCGCCGATGTGGGCACCATAATGCCGATAAATCCCGGATCATACTTCCTTAGTTTCTCGGATAGAATTAACGACGCAATAAGCGCACGTGAATAGGTAATTCGTCGATTAGTGGTACGATCGATGATGTACATCTTATCGCCGTACTGTTTTGCCGTTTCAATGAACTTATGATGGAGAAGCATTGATATAATTCCTGTAAACACGTAATGATAGCGGAAAATAACTCTTCCAAGAGCAAAAAGCAACGA
>JBFMDF010000299.1:0-3381 GCA_040753935.1 Bacteroidota bacterium
TACGGTACTTCTACCATAAACGTCCTTCCCATAAAATCACTTTTAGAATTTCTCAATTTTTCTTACATTTCAGAGACTTACTAACCACTGTTTGACGAATACAATTGAAAGAGAATGAACAACAAAAAGGTAAAACGAATTGGAATTTTAACAGGCGGCGGTGATTGTCCTGGTTTGAATGCCGTGATTCGCGGTGTAGCAAAACCGGCAATGAACGATTACGGCATCACTGTTGTGGGCATTGAAGACGGATTTGAAGGATTTGTTGAAGGGCGAATGCGAGAATTGACGCGTGATGATATTGCGGGAATTATCGGACTGGGGGGAACAATTCTCGGCACGTCCAACAAAGGGGACCCATACCATTATCCGGTAGAAGGATTGAACGGCATTGAAATTGTTGACGCTTCCCAGCGCGTCATTAAACATTACAAAGGATGGGGTTTGGACTGCATTATTGCCATCGGTGGTGACGGAACAATGCACATCTCCAATAAACTTGGAGAGATGGGGCTGAACATTATCGGCGTTCCGAAAACAATTGATAACGATCTCGACGCAACCGATCAAACATTTGGTTTCGACACAGCACTTTCGATTGCTACCGAAGCAATCGACCGTCTCCACACAACAGCCTCTGCTCACCATCGGGTGATGGTTATTGAAGTGATGGGACGGTACGCCGGATGGATTGCACTGCAGGCAGGACTTGCAGGGGGAGCCGATGTGATTCTCATTCCCGAAATTCCGTTTAAGTGGGATGTGATTATGCGCCGTGTGATTGAACGAAGCACGCGAGGAAATCGGTACAGCATCGTTTGTGTTGCCGAAGGAGCAAAAGCGGCTGATGAAGATATTGTGATTAAAGAAACCGATATCAAACGAACCGACCCGATTCGGTTCGGTGGCATTGGCGAGCACATCAGCCGGCGTATTACGCAAGAAACCGGATTGGAAACCCGCACCACCATTCTCGGGCATTTGCAACGCGGTGGAAGTCCGACCGCCTACGATAGAGTACTGGCAACACGCTATGGAACCAAAGCTGTTGAACTTGCCGTGAAAGGGGAATTTGGCCGCATGGTTAGTTTACGAGGAACCAGTGTCACAAGCGTTGCAATTAAAGATGCGATTTCAAAACAGCGTCTTGTTCCTGTTGACGGCGAAATCATTACTACGGCGCGGAGTGTCGGAACAAATTTTGGAGATGAGTAACAGTTACAAAGCGTGAACAACTTCCCTACGGATAGACTTTGTCTATCGATGCCGGGTTCTTCACCTGCCGTGAATGACTCGGCATTGAATTTTTAGTAACGGCTGTGAGATGGTGGTTTGAATCGTGAGAATCTTTGCCGCCACATCGGAAGGTAAAAAGTACATTGACAGCGAATTTCTGTTGAATGCGTACTGCAATGGGTATTTCCCAATGGCAGATGGGAAAGAGGGAGAGATTCATTGGTTTTCGCCGGTGAAACGCGGCATCATTCCTCTGAACGGCTTAAAAATTTCCCGATCGTTACGTCAAACTCTGAAGAAAAACATTTTCGAAATTCGCATCAACACCGATTTCGAAGGGGTAATCAGAAGATGCGCCGACCGAAAAGACGTGTGGATTTCAGAAACGATTATTGAAAGTTATCTGCGACTGCACAGAAAAGGATTTGCACACTCGGTGGAAAGTTGGTGTGAAGGTGAACTGGTTGGCGGCTTATATGGTGTTGCCATTAACGGTGCATTTTTCGGTGAATCAATGTTCAGCAGAAAATCCGATGCATCAAAAGTAGCATTGGTGCATTTGGTGGAACGATTAAATGCTCGTGGGTATACGTTGTTGGATACTCAATATCTCAACTCTCATTTAGCAACACTCGGTTGTATTGAAATCACCAAACAAGAATATCTTGCATTACTTCATACTGCATTGCACCAGCAATGCACATTCGTGTAACAACCATGAACGTACTCACAGAAACCGAGTTCCCTACGCTGAAATTTCTCAAGCGTGGAAAAGTTAGGGACATTTACGACCTCGGGGAATATCTGTTATTTGTTGCCACCGACCGTCTGTCGGCATTCGATGTGGTGATGCCGCAGGGAATTCCGTACAAGGGAAAAGTGCTCACGCAAATCTCCTCCTTTTGGTTCGAACAAACCAAGCACATTATTCCCAATCACGTCGTCTCAACCACTGTGGACGAATTTCCTGAAGCGTGTGCACCGTATGCCGAACAACTGCGCGGACGAAGCATGGTGGTGAAAAAATCAAAACCGCTGTCTGTGGAATGCATTGTACGCGGCTACCTTTCCGGTTCCGGTTGGCAGGATTACACAGCAACCGGTACCGTTTGCGGCATACAACTTCCTGCGGGACTGGTAGAAAGCCAAAAACTTCCCGAGCCGATCTTCACGCCATCGACAAAAGCTGAACTTGGTGTGCATGATGAAAATATTTCGTTCGAGGAAATGGTGAACAGAGAGGGGAAAGAAGTCAGCGAAAAAGTAAAAGAGGCGGCGCTTGCCATTTTTACTCACGCTTCCACTATCGCCGAATCCAAAGGCATTATCATTGCCGACACGAAAATGGAATTCGGGTTCTACGACGGTGAGTTGATTCTCATTGATGAATTGCTTACCCCTGATTCATCACGTTTTTGGCCCAAAGAAACGTACCAGCCAGGACGAGCGCAGAATAGTTACGACAAACAATACGTGCGCGATTATCTGCTGTCTATCAACTTCAACAAAAAGCCACCGGGACCGATGTTGCCGGAGGAAGTCATCATCAAAACATCTGAACTATATACAAAAGCATTGTTTCAACTAACAGGAAAAAGTGTAGAATGAGAGTGTTTCTTCTTGCTGTCGTGTTGATAGCACAATCGTCTGTTTCACAATTTGGTTTTCAATCCAATCAATTACCGCACGATACGTTGGCAACGATCGGCTCGCACGTGATTACTGCCAAAGATTTTTTGGAACGGTTTGAGTTGATGCCGTGGCCGAAGAAAGATGTCAAATCACGTATTGAGTTTACCAAGCTCGAATTTCTTTATTCACTGGTTGCCGAAAAGTTGATGGCAATGGAAGCCTCGGCACAAGGAATCGGACTTGATTCTGTGTCACTGGAGATGCAGTACAGTCTGGAACGAATGTTTGTGCGGGATGAATTGTACCGCAGTTCGGTGAAACCGAAGATCACTGTCACCCCTGCCGAGATTCAAAACGGATTGAAAAAATTTGCGTATGAGTTGGAGGTAGAGGTACTGGGAATTTTGTCAAAGAGTGAGGGCGAACTCTTCTACAAAAAATTTAAACAGAGTAAAAATAAAAAGAGAACCTTACTGGCGTTTAAAGATTCGCTCTACGTCCCTCTTGATACGG
>JBFMDF010000300.1:0-3373 GCA_040753935.1 Bacteroidota bacterium
GTGTAAACTTTATACTTTTTTTGAGTAAAGTATCTGTTAAAATATTGTCGTTAAGAAATAAAAAAACAGCGATTGCTCCGATAACAATTGCTTGAACAAAAAACTGATTGTAAAAAGAATTGCGTTTATCATCCGTACGTTCTAAACTCGGCATAAATCGTTTATACCGATATCCCGTACCGAGATTTGAAACATTTAACAATAACGTTATGGTCGATAGTAATAAGGTTAAGGCGCCGTAGCTATTAGTACCTAAATTTTTTATTAGCAGCGGTAATAAGATGATCCCTTTTGAAACCAATAATGCATTACCCAAGCCAACCCACAAGTTGCTGTGAAAAAAAGATCTTTTAAAACTGCGAGTTACAAAATTCATAAATGATATTTATTGGGGAAATTCTTCCTAAACACAAGGCAGCCATTTGTATTACAAAAACAGAATTGTAAAAAATAGAAATGTATTGACGATGTGCTACATTGATCGCGCAACAAAAGTTACATTCCAACAGTTTTCATCAGGTATTCCACTCAGTTCGCCAAAAGGCAATACTTTTTCTAACCTGAAGCCGTTCTTCCCCAGCAACAATTCCATTTCTTGAACAAAGAAAAATCTCATTGAGTGCACCTCGTTGACTTCTTCCTTCACTTTATTTTTTTGCAGCGAAATAATTGTATAGTGCACATCAACTGTTTGTTCAATGACATTCAATTGTGGTGTTACAAGGCGTACAATCTTCTCGTTTCCATCGCGTAAGATGCTGAACCGTTGCGACGGACGTTGGTGAAGTACAGCGGGTCCAAACCATGTATCAAAAATAAATAATGCATTCTGCCCCAAATGGCGTCGAACTGAAGATAAAAATGAGTTCAGCCCTTTATTCGTAGTCAGGTATCCAACAACGGCAAACATCGCAATTGCCGCATTGAATTGTTTCGAAAGCTGGAATGAGCGAATGTCGGAGTGTTGAAATTGGATATTCAGTTTTGCTTTTCTGGCTTTTTGTCTTGCTTGTATTAACATCGACTCCGAAACATCGATGCCTGTAACATCCCATCCTTTCTGTGCTAGCAACAGTGCATGACCTCCTGTACCACAGCCAAGATCAAGCAAACTACCACGTTTTTTCCCATCTGAAAGAAGAAGTTGCTCGATGTACTGAACTTCTTTCTTGTAATCTTTCTGTTTATAAAAGAGATCGTAATATTTTGAGTAGTTACCAAAAACTTCTTTCATCGTAATACCTTTTTCAAAGCTGTTGCTACCTCTATCATTTGTTTTTCATTCAATGCTAATCCAGAAGGAAGATAGAACCCCTGCCTGGCAATTCGTTCTGCCACAGGATAATGTTCATTTTTAAAGAGGCCCATATTCTGTAACACCGGTTGTTCATGCATTCCCAAAAAAAATGGACGTGTTTGTACCCCTTCGGCAAGTAATCGCTGGGCACATTGAAAGGCATCCATCCCGCTTTTTTCATCAAGAACAATCCCGTACATCCAGTACACATGCTTTGCCCATTGTTCTTCAACAGGAAGTTGAACATGCGGACACTCGGCAAGAAGTTGATTATACAAAGCGCCCATTTTTCTTTTCCTCATAACAATATCGTTGATCCTGTCAACTTGGGCAGAGCCGATAGCCGCTTGTAGATTAGTTAAACGATAGTTGTTTCCAAGTTCCGTGTGGTAGAACCTTCGTTCTTTCTTGAAACAAAGATTCCTGAACGACCGAACTCGCTCGGCCAATTGTTCATTGTTTGTCAGCACCATACCTCCTTCACCGGTAGTAATTAACTTGTTCGCATAAAAACTGAACGTGCTGACATCACCAAAGCTGCCGCATTTTTTCCCTTTGTACTCTGCACCGTGTACTTCAGCAGCATCTTCGATGATATAAAGATTGTATTTCCTGGCAAGTTCTAATACCGGATCCATATCGGTGGGATGACCATAAATATGGACTACCATGATAGCTTTTGTGTTTGGAGTTATCTTCTCTTCTATCTTTTTCACATCCATATTCCATGTTCGCGGTTCAGCATCTACAAGCACCGGGGTATGTCCGTTGCGAATAACAGCCATTGCACACGAGATGATCGTGAATGTAGGAATAATGATTTCGCTTCCAGGTTTCAAATTCAAACTCCATACTGCTGCTTCAAGCGCCGTTGTACCGTTGCTGATTGCAATACCGTATTTCATTCCGCAGTAAGTAGCCCATTTGCTTTCGAATTCAGAAATAAATTTCCCTTCGGAAGAAATCCACCCCGTTTGCAGACACTCCACCACATTTCGCATCTCTTGGTGGTCAAGAAGTGGTTCATTGACAGGAATCATTGTTCACTCCAGTTAAATCGCTCTTTCTCATCCAAACCCGTATAGGGACCTTGTTTAATTTCAAGAAAGATAGAATCCTCAATCATCTTAAATCCGTGGCCGCCGGCGATCAACATCAAAATGTCCCCTTCGTTCATAATGAATTTTGATATTAGTTTCCTTTGATTCGAAAAAATATGGACTTCCACTTTCCCTTTTTTCAAGATCAGCACTTCAGACGTTCCAACAATATTGCGTTGCAACGGTTTATGTGAATGAGGGGGAATATCTTTGCCCGCTGAGTAAACAATAAAACCTAATTGTTGTTTGTAATCAAGCGGCGTAACAAATTCCGTGGCGGTGGGTAGATGGCCTTGGGGTATGTGAAGTGCATATACTTCATTTCCTTCTTTTATCCAAACAGGTTCATACATACTATAAAGTTCCTTTGTTAATGCTATAATCGAGCAATGTTCGATAGTAATTCCATAGTGGATTAAGAATGATGAAATAGTTCATGTTTTCTTATTGCTCGCTTTTCTGTCTGAGAAGTGATCGATAAGTTTTCAACTGCGGCAGAAAAAGGACGTAGAGAGATGACCCTACAAAAGAAAGCAGCATGACAACAATCAATATAATAAGTCTCTTTGGACCTTCTTTGATGATTGGATCTTCTGTGTATTCTTTGATATTCAATACAGGTGTGTCGCGTATCTCATCAATTTTTGCAAGTTCAAGTTGTTGTGTAATGGTTGTATAGACAGTTTGAAGTATTTCCACATTACGAATGAGCCGCGCTTGTTCCATCAACAATTCGGGTGATTGCAGCACAATCCTGTTTTTCTCTCTAAAATTTTTTAACAATTCTTCAGCTCTGGTCAACGAATCTTTTACTTGATTTATTCTTTTTTCCAGGTAGAACCTTTGATTTGAAGCAAATGACTTGCGCTTCGTGCGAATATACTCATCCAATGAAATTGCAATATTGTTGGCAACCTCTGATGCAAGTTTCGACTCGGGCATCGTCACTGTAACCTCGAGAATTCTTGTCACTCTG
>JBFMDF010000301.1:0-3360 GCA_040753935.1 Bacteroidota bacterium
GCCGGTGTTATGCTCACAGCGGCGCCGCCGCCCGCGGCAAGTTGTAACGTCAGCACCGTTTTGCTGTTCACAAGATACTTTTCAATTTTGTACGCCATCGGATTTTTTTCCCAATGGGCGTCGGCAGCATCGGTGTACATTGTTGCGACATAGTGTTGCTTCGAGTCGAGAAAATTCAACGGCACCGTAGTAGTGCGCGGATTTTCATCTGTAATTGCGCCGAGATACCACTCATTGTTTCGATTCTTCGCTTTGCGCACGACGGTCACGTAATCTCCCGGCTCTGCTTCAAGATATTTCGTATCGTCCCAATCCATCGCCACGTCTTTAATGAATTGAAATGCATCGGGAAATCGTTCGTAGTTCTCTGGTAAATCTGCCGCCATGTGCAGAGGACTGTACATGGTTACATACAACGCCAGTTGTTTTGCCAGCGTGGTGTGTACTTGTTCTTTTTTGTTGGGGTCGTAGTAATTCATTTTGATCTGAAAAATACCCGGCGTGTAATCCATTGGTCCGCCGAGCAGTCGGGTAAATGGAAGAATCGTTTCGTGCGCGGGAGGATTTCCTTTGCTCCATGCGTTGAATTCATTCCCGCGTGCGGCTTCGCACGCCAGCCAGTTCGGATATGTGCGATGCAATCCTGTCGGGCGTACCGGCTCATGTGCATCAACCATAATTTGATATTTTGCCGCTTTTTCGACGACGCGGAGGTAATGATTTACCATCCACTGTCCGTCGTGAAATTCTCCGCGCGGAATAATTTTCCCGACATAGCCAGTTTTCACGGCGTCATAACCATGCGCTTTCATAAATCTGAATGCTTCATCCATTCTTCGCTCGTAATTCGTAACCGATGCGGAGGTTTCGTGATGCATGATGAGTTTCACTCCTTTTTCAGCCGCGTACTGTTGCAATGCCACGACGTCAAAATCCGGATATGGCGTGACGAAATCGAACACCTCTTCTTTCCACTGCCCGAACCAATCTTCCCATCCGACATTCCATCCTTCTACCAGCACGCCGTCGAATCCATGACGTGCGGCGAAGTCAATGTAGTACTTTGTTCGCTCCGTTGTTGCACCATGGCGTCCGTTGGGTTTCAGTTTCGACCAATCCGTAGTTGCCAGTTGTACGTTGTTCGTGTCGGAATAATTCCATGATGATTTTCCGACGTGCAGTTCCCACCAGATGCCGATGTACTTCTGCGGCTTGATCCACGAAACGTCAGCAATCTTCGACGGTTCGTTCAGATTCAGTATCATGTTCGACGCGAGCAGGTCGGTCGCTTTGTCGCTCACCATTACCGTTCGCCACGGTGTTTTTGCCGGCGCCTGAAGATATGCTTTATTCCCGACTGCATCCGGGGCGAGCGCTGATCTGAGCAAGAAATGTTCTTTGTCCGAAGGATGCTTCGCATTGATTTCTACACACATTGCAGGATAGTTTACCAGCGCCGCCTCGAAGATGTTGATATAAAGACCATCGGAGGATTTCATCATAAGCGGCGTCTGAACAAAATTCTTTCCGATAACAGTGCGCGTAGCAATTTCTGTCGAAGACATTCCTGATGTTGCATCAACATCGCTCAGTAATGTTTCGCGGTATTCGTATTCGTTAGTGTCAAAATCACCGGGTATCCAGAACGCTTTGTGGTTGCCGGCAAGTGCGAATTCCGTCTTCTCGTTTGTTACGATGAAGTACGTTAAGAATTCCTGCTGTGGAAATTCGTACCGAAAACCGAGTCCTTCATCGAACAGCCGGAATGTTACGATCATCGTACGCGGTTTTGCTGTATGCTGCGTCAGTGTTACTTTCAGCTCTTTGTAATTGCTCCGTATTGTTTTCACTTCACCCCAGACAGGATTCCATGATTCATCAACGAGTGATGATTCGATTTTCGCAACAGTAAAATTTTGCAGGAATGCATCCTGCAATTTCAATTCAAGACCGAGCCGGCTGGGAAGAATGACGGGCTTCTTTCCAAAACTGAGTTGATACATCGGCTCGCCTGACTGTGACAATGAAAACGTGAGCGACAGTTTGTTATTAGGAGAAAGTATTGTTTGTGCCGATGCAATTGTGCACGACAACAATACAGCGAGAACCAAAGATACTTTTTTCATGCGGGGATCCTATTGGGTGAAAAAATATTTTTACGTTAATTCAATCTTCATCTTCTTCCGTCTTTACAAACGCCGCACGGTGAATGGCAGGAAACGGAACCGATTCTCCTTTCACCGCAATCCACAGCACTTCATTGAAGTCGTTATCCGGTGCACGATCTTCAATGGTAAAATCGAATTTCTCGCTTTTTTGCTGCCAGATATTTACGGCGACATTCTTATCATCCAGGTTGACGAGGGGTGGAATATATCTAAACGAAGTGTTCGTTGGATTGTTTTTAAAACAACGCCAGAGTGGTGTGGCAGCCGCATCGTACTGGCTCATCGGTGGTAAGCCGAGAATGAGTTCAATGGTGCGCAACACTGATGAAGTAGTGTATGGAGTATGATCAACAAAATTTCTTTTTACATAACCGCCGGCAACATAGGCCGTACTGCGGTGAGCATCAACGTGGTCTGGTCCATTCTGTGCGTCATCTTCAACAATAAAGACAACACTCTCATTCCAAATCGGGCTTTTGCGTAAGTGGTCAATAAACAATCCGACTGCCGCATCATTATCTGCTACGTGTGCGAACGGTGTGGGACGATCTTTCCGAAGTCCTTCAGTATGGTCGTTAATAAAGCGCAGAGTGGAAAGTTGTGGTACACTGCCTGCAGCAAGCAAGGAATCGAAATCGCGTTTCCATTGAAAGAACCGTGTTGTATCCCTCACTGTTTGATCCCAGCCTGTATAGTACGGACACAAATGATTTTCAAGAACAGGAATAGTTGGTTTGGAATCTTCTGCAAATTCTCCGTATGTGCGGTATGAAACTCCGTACTCTTTGCACAGATCCCACAGAAACAATTTATTATTGGCAACAGCCCGGCGTCCTTCTGCATCATATAATCCGCCTCGACCACCGTAACTGGTGGGCCAGGTTTTTTCAAGATAGTCGGTCGCGTACGCACCCATTGTCCAATTGTGTCCGTCGGCGCTTACTTCACCGTCAACATAAAAATTATCGAGTAGCACAAATTCGCGCGCCAATGCGTGCTGGTTTGGTGTTATCGTTTCGCCAAACAGTACAAGACTCGTATCGCCGTTTCCTTCGGGAATATCTCCCAGCACTTGATCGTACGTTCTGTTTTCTTTTATAATATAGAAGACGTGTTTGATGGGCGACGGCTCACCAACTTTGCGCGGTATTGGATTATCTGCTTCCCCTTCTGCAAAAGTCTTTTGATCGTT
>JBFMDF010000302.1:0-3337 GCA_040753935.1 Bacteroidota bacterium
TTTGTGTGTGTGGTTGTTTTTCTGCCACGTAGTTTTTCAATCACCGTGCCAAATACATTTTGCCGAAAAACAAAAGAATTTTTGAAGAAAGAATTTGAGTAAATGAAGGAGTGGCAGAGCGGTCAGACAATGTTACGCAGCATAGATGAAAAGAAGGCAGAATGAAATGACAGAATTTAAAATAAAAACGCCTTCTACGAAGAAGGCGTTTCTTATATTGCATCTTGATTTGTTTACTTCAATCATGCTCAGCCAACCAGCGTTCAGCATCGATAGCCGCCATACAGCCGGTACCGGCGGCGGTTATTGCCTGACGGTAATATGAATCAGCAACATCGCCTGCGGCAAACACACCTTCAACATTCGTTTTGGTGGTACCCGGCTGAACTTTCAAATAGCCGTTGGGATGCATATCAAGAATTCCTTTGAACAATTCCGTGTTTGGCTGGTGGCCAATGGCAAGAAAGAGCCCATCAGCTTTCACTTGCTTTATGTTACCGGTTTTTACATTTCTCAACTTCAAACCGGTCATCTTTTTCTTCCCATTCTCAGTAACACCAAGCACCTCTTCAACAACAGTATTCCACTCCACCGACACTTTCGGATTTTTCAGCACGCGCTCTTGCATTACTTTTGACGCGCGGAATTCATCCCGACGATGCACAATGGTTAACTTTGAAACGAACTTCGTCAAAAAACTCGCTTCTTCCATTGCCGTATCGCCGCCACCGACAACATAGACTTCTTGATTTCGGAAGAAAAATCCGTCGCATGTCGCGCACGCCGAAACACCATAGCCCGAGTATTCTTTCTCAGAGGGGAGACCGAGCCATTTTGCGGAAGCGCCAGTTGCAACGATGACTGCATCTGCAGTAAACAATTCATCGTCTGCCCAAATTTTGAACGGACGAGTTGAGAAATCGACTTTTGTAACAATTTTAAATTGCGATTCGGCACCGAACCGTTGTGCCTGTCTGCGCATAATGTCCATCAACTCCGGACCTTGAATGCCATGTTCGAAGCCGGGGTAATTTTCAACTTCGGTGGTAATGGTCAACTGTCCGCCAGGTTGAAGTCCTTCGAAAATGAGGGGACTCAAATTTGCTCGTGCAGTGTACAATGCTGCAGTTAACCCTGCAGGACCAGAGCCGATGATGATAACTTTTCGATGATTGGTTTCCATTTTTTATTATGGTATTTATGATTAAACGGGTTGAAACTATTCAATTGATTTTTGTTTTTCTGTAATACTTTTTCCTACTATTGTTGCATTTCGGCGTAGGCCGTCTACTTTTGCTCGCTTTATCGGCGAATCCTTATATCGTTTCGAAAACTCCTCCTGCGATATTGTCGTCAGCTCTTCTGGATTCACCGCCACATTCCATTCTCTCGGATAAAATTCTTTGTACTCCGTTGGCTGTTGAAATCTGTTCCACGGGCATACATCCTGGCAGATATCACAACCATACAGCCAGTGTTCAAATTTGTCATGGTACTGCATTTCGATCTCACCACGATGTTCAATCGTGAGATACGAAAGGCACCTATTACTATCAACAACGTATGGTTCCCGAATTGCTTCAGTTGGACAGGCATCAATGCAGGCTGTACAGGTGCCACAAAAGTCATCCATCGGCGAATCATACTCTAATGTTAATGTCGTAATAATTTCGCCGAGAAACACCCACGAACCGTACTCTTTCGTAATAAGATTCGTATGTTTTCCCTGCCATCCAATCCCTGCTCGTGCCGCCCACACCTTGTCCATGACAGGACCGGTATCAACATAATACCGCCCTTCCGACTCAGGCGACATTTGTTTGATGCACTCAAACAGCATTTGGATTCTTTTCGTAACAAGAATGTGGTAATCATCTCCCCATGCGTATCGAGAAATTTTTCCCTCCGACAGATTCGATGAATGCTGAACAGGTGTATAATAATTGACAGCAACAGAAATAACCGACTGTGCGCCGGGAACTATTTCTCTCGGGTCAATCCGTTTTTCAACATTGTTGTTCATCCACTGCATTGTCGCATGATAGCCGCGACGAAGCCATTCTTGTAATCTCTCTCCTTCCGGCGTCAACAATTCTGCCTTTGCAATTCCCACCTTGTGAAAGCCCAGTTCAAGCGCTTTAGATTTTATTTGTTCGGTCAGCGTCATTAAAACGTATGAAGGATGAATTTCATACTTCTTCCTTCATCTTTCCTCCATGCTAATAAACACTTTTCCATCATTCACTTCCACCGGAAAGGTCTTCAGTCGTCCACTTGCATTAATAGAAATCCCCGTTTTCACGTCGTACGCCCAGCCATGCATGGGACACGTTACGACACCATTTTCAAACAATCCCTCGTGCAGTTTTTGGAACTTTTGATGGGGACAGATATTAAGAACGGCATAAATGTGTCCCTCAACGTTGAAAAGGACAATCTCCTCGCCATCAACAACGACTTTCTTTCCACGGCCCGCTTTTACTTCATCTATGTTGCAGACATTACATTTGTTCATTGTATCTCAGCACTTTTGCGTTCAGAATACTAATTTTTCTTTTATCCCATATCCCTTTTCAGTCTTTTGCAACTTCACTGCAACAGTTTCGGGATCATGTTCAAAGAATAACATCCATCCCTCTTTTTCTGCTTGCGGAAGAATTCGTTTCTTCTCTTCGAGCGTTACCAACGGACGTAAATCGTAGCCCATAATGTAGGGGAATGGAAGATGCGAGGTTGTGGGAACAAGATCGCACGCATACAGAAGAGTGTTCGTACCATCAGAAATTTTGGGAAGTTGCTGGGCTGTGGTATGCCCATTACATACGATGACGGAAATTCCCGGGAATATCTCCTGCTCGCCGTCAACAAATTTCAGCATTTCCCGCTGATGAAGAAGTTGAAAATCATCTTTCATAAAACTTGCGCGGTCACGGTCAGTCGGATTCTGTGCCGCTTCCCAATGTGCTTTCTGCACATAGTACGTTGCGTTCGGAAATGTCGGAACAAGTTTGGAATCAACAATTTTTGTACTGCCGCCACAATGATCAAAATGTAGATGTGTAAGAATAACATCCGTAACTTCTTCCGGTTTCACTCCAGATTTTGCAAGCGAATCTTCGAGTGTGAATTTAGAATTATCGAGGCGGTAAATGTCTTTCAATTTATCATTCCATTTGTTCCCGTTCCCTGTATCAACGAGAATCGTTCTTCCCTCGCCTTGAATAAGTAAGCAACGTGCGGCAAGAGTAATTCTCTGGCGTTCATCCGGTGGATTGGTTTTTGACCAAAATACCCACGGTACAACCCCAAACATAGCGCCTCCGTCGAGGGCGAATCT
>JBFMDF010000303.1:0-3326 GCA_040753935.1 Bacteroidota bacterium
AATACATCATTAAATATGTCACGCCGGTATTTCTCCTTATCGTTTTTATTGGCGCTTTTATTGCACCGGCAGGAGGTGATTGGACCGGAGCTCTCCAAAGTTTATTACGTGGTGATGGATGGAATTTCGACAGCGGTTCGATCATCGGAAAAGTTCTTCACATTGGATACGATGACACACGCTGGTTCGTTGACGGCTCACCGACGCGTGTTTTCATTGTCGATCTGACACGGATTCTTCTTCTATCAGTTTTTATTGGCATCGCGTTGCTCATTAAACGTGCATGGAAAAATCACCAATCATTGTAAGGAAATCAGTATGACCACTGCGGCATTATTAACGCTTGTAACTACATGGATCATTATTGCAAGTTTCACCGGATATTTTTTCATCAAAGTTTTGAAAACACCTCAGGAAAAATGAACGTTCAGTGCTCATTGCTGAAATACTGAGAATCTCAAAACACTCATTTCACTTTTTTTTCACCAGTCACTATAAAAAGGAGTTGTTGAATGGAATTGGCTAATCCAGCAATTCAAAACATTATTATTGGCATTGTGGGAGTTATTATTTCTCTCCTGATATACCGAACGTTGAACACAAAACCTGCCGGCAACGAAACCATGAAATTTATTGCCGAACAAATTTATACAGGTGCCATGGCATTTTTAAAACGAGAGTATACTGTGCTCTCCGTTTTCATTTTTGTTGTTGCCATCACTCTATCGTTAACATTGGGTGTCTATACCGCTCTTGCGTTTACGTTTGGAGCGTTGTGTTCTATCAGCGCAGGATTTATGGGAATGAAAGCCGCCACTATCTCGAATGTACGTACTGCTGAAGCAGCTCGCTCGAAAGGACAAGGAGAAGCACTACTTACAGCTTTTAACGGCGGCGCTGTGATGGGTTTAAGTGTTGCAAGCATCGGTTTGATTGGCGTCGGTATCCTTTTTTATTACTTTGGTAAACCTGAACAAGCACACATCATTAATGGTTTTGCAATGGGTGCAAGTTCTATAGCACTGTTTGCCCGCGTTGGCGGTGGTATCTATACAAAAGCCGCAGATGTTGGTGCTGATCTTGTGGGCAAAGTAGAAGCAAACATACCCGAAGATGATCCGCGAAATCCGGGAGTCATTGCAGACAATGTCGGAGACAATGTCGGTGATGTAGCAGGTATGGGAGCAGATATTTTTGAATCATACGTCGGCTCAATCATCGCTACAATTGCAATAGCGGCTACAGTAACGGTTGCAGAGTTAAGTCGGTTAACAGCAGATGGAAGCACAACGCCGGAAATGAAACTGCTGTTAATGGTTCTTCCGCTTGTGTTGGCGGGTACCGGATTGATTGCATCGTTGATTGGAATTGGTTCGATGAAAACGCTGAAAAATCTCAACCCTGCTGCTGCATTACGGTATTCTACTTTTATCGCCGCTATTCTCTTTCTCGTCGGTGCATATGTTTACATTCACGAAACCGATGTTAACAACAATGTTTTTTACGCTGTGTTACTCGGAACAATCGCAGGTATTGCAATCGGACTAGTGACTGAGTATTACACCTCTGCTTCCCCAATTAAACGAATTACTAAAGCAAGCAAAACCGGTCCGGCAACTAATATCATTAGTGGTTTGGCAGTCGGGTTGGAATCAACTGCGCTTCCAATAGTCATCATTGCTTTTGCTATTTTTTGGGCAAACGATTTTGCCGGATTATACGGCATCGGTATTGCTGCTGTTGGAATGTTGGCAACAGTCGGTATCACAATGTCTGTCGACGCCTACGGTCCAATTGCAGATAACGCCGGAGGTATTTCTGAAATGAGCGGCTTGGGTTCTGAAGTGCGAAAAATTACTGATGGACTTGATGCACTTGGAAATACCACTGCGGCAATAGGAAAAGGATTTGCTATCGGCTCAGCCGCATTAACAGCATTAGCGCTGTTTGCGGCATTTGCACAAGCAGTAAATTCTTCACTTTCAGCAAAAGGATTGCCGCAACTTGAAATAAAAGTTACTGATCCTCGAGTTGTTGTAGGATTGTTTGTTGGTGGAATTTTTCCATTCCTTATCGCCGCAATGACAATGACTGCGGTTGGCAGAGCCGCAGGAAAAATGGTTGATGAAATTCGCAGGCAATTCAGAGAAATTCCGGGTTTATTAGCCGGAAACCCTGATGCAAAACCTGATACTGCAAAATGTGTCGATATCTCCACCACTGCTGCATTAAAAGAAATGATTCTTCCCGGCTTAATTGCCGTGCTGGCACCTGTTGTGGTCGGTTTTTGGATTGGACCGGCTGCGCTCGGAGGAATGCTTGCTGGCGCTACTATTTCGGGGGTCTTGCTGGCGTTGATGATGGCAAATTCCGGCGGAGCGTGGGATAACGCAAAAAAAGCAATTGAAAAAGGAGAAGTCGAAGGCGAGAAAAAAGGATCGGATGCACACAAAGCTGCGGTTGTCGGCGATACAGTTGGAGATCCGTTCAAAGATACTTCAGGCCCGGCAATGAATATCTTAATAAAACTGATGTCAATCGTTTCTCTCGTCATTGCTCCGCTACTTTAAGTACCATGAAAACAATCTTAATCAACACCCCCCCCGATAAGCGTGTCGGGGGTTTTGCGTTTATTGGATTGCATTAAGCAACAGAAACAACTGAAAAATTGTTTGTCATCAGGTGTTGTCACACCTCGACTACGCTCGGTGTGACACAGTAGGTAATCATCGTGGTTCGACGACACTCGGTGTGACACTGTAGGTAATCATCGTAGCTCGACGACACTTGGCGTGACACTGTAGGTATCATCGTGGCTCGACGACGCTCGGTGTGACACTGTAGGTAATCATCGTGGCTCGACGACACTTGGCGTGACACTGTAGGTAATCATCGTGGTTCGGCTTCGCCGTTTAGGCAGGTTCACCATGACAAACTCATCCGAAGGATCCTTCGGATGAATCTTTCAGATGTTCCCAACACATAAACAACGATGGACTTCCATATTCTCCTCATAGTTCCGTTTGCAACACTCATCACCCTTATTGCCATTGGGCCATTGTTTTTTCCATCGTGGTGGAATGTCCATTATCCAAAAGTCGCATTGGGACTTGGTAGTATTATTCTTGTGTACTATCTCGTTGTTGTACCTGAGTCCGATAGAGTTGTACACTCGCTTCATGAATACTTCAGTTTTATTGTTCTGCTCGGCGGCTTGTTTGTTGTTGCAGGAGGAATAAATTTCGTTACCAAAGATTTATCAACACCAAAAGATAATATTGTATTTTTGGCCGCAGGCGCAGTAATTGCCAATTTAGTAGGAACAA
>JBFMDF010000304.1:0-3308 GCA_040753935.1 Bacteroidota bacterium
TCTCTTGTTGTAGTAACGACGATGAGAGTAAATCCATTCACTTAAAACATAAGACTAGAATGAACTTCCAACTCAATGAAACTCACAAAATGATCCGCGAGACTGCACGTCAGTTTGCGGAAGATGTTCTCGCCAAAGCCGCAGAGGAACGGGACGAAAAAGAATTATTTCCAGCCGACGAAGTCCGCCAACTCGGTGAACTCGGATTTATGGGGATGATGGTTCCCGAACAGTACGGTGGTGCCGGACTGGATACACTAAGTTATGTGATCGCACTGGAAGAAATTTCCCGCGTTGATGCATCGTGCGGTGTCATCATGTCGGTTAATAATTCGTTGGTCTGCTACGGTATCAACAAATTTGGGACTGAAGAACAAAAGCAACACTATCTTGTTCCTCTGGCGCAGGGAAAAAAACTCGGTGCTTTTGCTCTTTCCGAACCGGAAGCCGGTAGCGATGCAACGAATCAACATACCACTGCGGTACGTGACGGCGACTATTACATTATCAACGGAATTAAAAATTGGATTACCAACGGCACCACTGCCGACTATGTACTGGTCATGGCACAGACCGATCCGTTAAAAGGTGCAAAAGGGATTAGCACATTTATTGTTGAAAAAGGAATGCCCGGTTTTACCTATGGCAAGAAAGAGCGTAAACTCGGCATTCGCAGTTCGGATACGGCTTCCTTATTGTTTGAAAATGTCAGAGTGCCGGTGGCAAATAGAATTGGCGAAGAAGGATTTGGTTTTAAGTTTGCAATGATGACACTCGATGGTGGAAGAATCGGGATTGCGGCACAAGCACTTGGTATTGCACAAGCCTGTTTGGATGCATCAATAACATATTCCAAACAGCGAAAAGCATTTGATCAGCCGATTGCACACTTACAGGCAATTCAATTTAAATTGGCGGATATGGCAACGGAAATTGAAGCCGCGAGATTGCTAACTTACCACGCCGCCGCAATAAAAGACGCAGAACAGCCTTTTGGTAAACAGGCGGCAATGGCAAAATTGTATGCATCGAAAGTAGCCGTGAAGTCCGCACTTGAGGCAATTCAAATTCATGGCGGGTATGGGTATGTGCGTGAGTATAAAGTTGAACGGTACCTGCGCGATGCTAAAATTACTGAAATCTACGAAGGAACTTCGGAAATTCAGAGAATTGTTATATCTCGTGCATTGCTAAAGGAGTAATTTATTTTATCAATTCAATTTAGGAGAACACAATGAAAAAAGGATTGCTGATATTTGGCGGAATTTTAGTAGTGATTGTGTTGGTGATAATGTGGGGCGTCGGAAAATACAACACGCTGGTTGGACTTGACGAAAGTGTCAACAGCGCTTGGGCTCAGGTTCAAAACCAGTATCAACGAAGAATGGATCTCATCCCAAATCTTGTTGCAACTGTTCAAGGCGTAGCCAACTTTGAAAAATCAACACTGCAAGCAGTGATTGAAGCGCGCGCAAAGGCAACGCAGATAACTCTCTCTCCTCAACTGTTGAATGACCCGCAAGCATTTCAACGTTTTGAGCAAAGTCAAGGTGAATTAAGTTCTGCACTGTCACGACTGCTGGTAACAGTCGAACAATATCCGACATTGAAAGCAAACGAGAACTTTTTACAGCTACAATCGCAATTGGAAGGAACGGAAAACAGAATTTCAGTTGAACGCAAACGTTTCAACGAAGTAGTGCAAAGTTACAATGCAACAATCAGAACAATACCAACTTCATTCATTGCCGCGCTTGGCGGATTTCAACAGAAACAATACTTCCAGGCGCAACCGGGGGCAGAAGCCGCGCCGAAAGTTCAATTTCAATGATAACTCAATTACGAAAGGCACGGAAGACGAGGGTAATAGTTTTTTTTATCTTCTGTGCCTTATACATACCAGCTCTTACCGCACAATCTGACGACATTCCAACAATTGTCGATCCGGTAACGGATATGACCAACACATTGAGTCGAGGCGAATATTATGAACTCCGTCGGCAGATCATTCAGTTTGAAGACAGCACGTCCAATCAAATTGTTATTCTCATGGTTCCTTCCTTGCAGGGGAATGAAATTCGTGATTACGGCATTCGAGTACTTGAGAAAAACAAAATCGGACAAAAGGGCAAAGATAATGGTGTTCTGATTCTTGTTGCGAAAGACGATCGAAAAGTTTCCATTGAAGTGGGGTATGGACTGGAGGGTGTTCTTACCGATGCACTCTGCGATCAAATTATCCGAAATGAAATCCGGCCGCGATTTCGAGAGGGAGATTATGTTGGTGGACTTTCTGCTGCCATCACTGCTATTATGCAAGTAACACGGGGAGAATACACAGCCGAGAAGAAAAACAACAATGATGATTGGATTGGTGTTCTTTTTATTCTTGGCGTTATTCTTTTTGCAACACTGGCTTCGTTCCGAAGAAGGCACTATTCAATTTCGTCACATGGGTACCGACGACATAATGATTGGTGGTGGGGTGGAGGATTTGGCGGTGGTGGTGGTTTTGGTTCGTTTGGCGGCGGTGGAGGTGGGTGGTCTGCAGGTGGAGGAAGTTTCGGTGGCGGTGGCGCGAGTGGCAGTTGGTGATTTTTTTTATAAAGAAGAGTTTTACGTCTCACGTTTCAAGTAGAAAGCATCAGGCGTTCTGAAGACTACATCTTGAAACACTTCAGTTTTAAAATAATATAGCATACTGAGAGTTGAATGTTAATTTTGCTAAAGACCGACGCTTCGCGTGAGGATATTGAAACAGTAAAAGAGAAAGTTCTTGCGTTAGGATTTACTCCGCATGAAATTCCGGGCGCCCAACGCGTTGCCATTGGTATTACAGGGAACAAGGAAAAAGTTTCTCCGGATAATTTCCTATCATTGCCCGGCGTTATTGATGTCATCTCTGTTTCAAAACCATTTAAATTAGTCGGGCGGGAATTTAAGCCGGAAAATACAATTGTTGATGTTGGAGGAGTTACCTTTGGAGGAAATGAAATTCAAGTTATTGCCGGTCCGTGTTCTGTAGAAAGCCGCAATCAAATTTTGGAAACTGCAGAAATTGTTCGTCAATCTGGTGCAAAATTGCTTCGCGGCGGCGCGTTTAAACCGAGAACGTCGCCGTATGCGTTTCAAGGATTGAAACTGGAAGGATTAGAATACTTGAAAGAAGCGGCAGAAAAAACCGGTTTGAAAGTAGTCACCGAAGTGAAGGATACTGAAACACTTTCTGCAGTTGCCGAATGTTCCGATATTTTGCAAATTGGGGCAAGAAATATGTACCTCTTTTCGCTGTTAGAAAAAGTTGGTGA
>JBFMDF010000305.1:0-3305 GCA_040753935.1 Bacteroidota bacterium
ACTCAATCAAGAATCCGGTGATATATTAATTGCATCAAATTCAATGGAAATTCAAAAACGTCATCCATCGTTGAAACAATTCTGCCGTAGCCAGCACATCGCCGTAACAGTACTCAGCAATATCACGGAAACGTTTTTCTTCAAATAGTTTTTTCATATCAAGCCCGGTAATACCGTTCATTTTTGGGCTGTTGATACCGAAGGACTTGCAATAGAAATCCAAACTGAATCGCCTTGTCGTTTGGTAGAAGGTGAGTTGTTCCAGCAAGTCACAATGAAGGTCCACATCGTATCGGTACGGCATTAAATTCCTCGTTGGGCGAATACCCAGTTTTGCAGAACGCAATAGGAGAAAAGGACAATCGAAGTTGCGACCGTTAAAGGTAATGAATTGATCGTACTTCGGAATAATGCTCCAAAAATTGCGAAGAATATCCTCTTCGCTACCCGAAATAAATTGACATGTTTTATCGGGGGATTCATACTCGTCTGTTGTTTCCGATTGAAAGAAAACTTTTCCTCTTTTTGTATCAGGATTGTACAAGGCAATGCAAAGGACTTGAGCAGTCAACGCATGAAGGTTAAGATTCTTTTTTAGTTCTTCAACTTTTTCTTCCGTATCTGCAAAGCGAAGCAGATAGGTCTGTGTTTCTTGATCGAATGTTTCGAGAGGGAAGCCGAGTGTTTCGATGTCGAAGACGATGCGTGTCATACTTGTGTAATTCTGTAGTGTTTCAATCCCCAGTTGGTTTCTTTTGCGGTCACAAGAATAATCGTGTACATCGGAATTGCCAGCACCATACCCAGAACACCAAGTATTTCATTTCCGATTAAAATTACGATAAACATTGTCAGCGGATGCATGTTCATAATGCGGCTGAAGACTGCCGGCTGGACAAACACTTGATCAATTTGCTGTACGGCAAGTGTAATGATGACAATCCACGGCAACATGCTTACATCGCCAAACTGAATGATTGAAATTAGCAACACCGGAATGGCGCCAATGAACGGCCCGGCAAACGGAATGACATTTGTTATTCCACCAATAATGCCGAGCACTGTTGCATAATTTATTCCAAGAATGAAGTAACTGATAGCATAGAGCATTGCTACAATTGCGGATTCGATTACTGTTCCCTGAATGTACTTGCTCAATTGATCTTCAATTTTATGCAGAATATTCAGCGTCATTTCGAAATATTTATTAGACATATTTCTGATGAACGATTTTTGTATTCGGTAATAATCATTCAGCAAGAAGAATGTAATGAAAGGAACGATCATCAGCGAGGCGGCAGTACCGATGAGGTTGGATAGTGTTTCGCCCGCCGCTTTGCCAAAGGAGAGAAGCAGATCGTTTAATTGTTCTCGTACCGCGTCAGATTTCAGGAAGGGTACCTGACGTGAAATCTGTACACTGAGATCATTCAGCATCACCGACAACCGTTCTTTGTTGAAGGCATCAGCAATTTGTGACGCCTGCGTTGTAATGACCGGCAGCAGCAGCGCGATGCCGACTGTTGCAATACTTCCCAACCCAACAAAAACCATTAGTACGCCAAGCCAACGAGGAGCGCCAAGGTTTTCAAGGTAATCAACCATTGGTTTGAGGATAAAGGTGAGGATGAAGGAGACAACAAGAATCAAAAAAAGATCTTGAAAAGTGGAAAGCACGAACATCGGTATGGCAATCGCCATGGTTACGAGAAATACTTTCCAGTGCCTGCTGCGGAAAAAATTTTTTTCTTCGGTCATGTTTTCACCAATTGGTTTGCTATTGTACTCGAGACGGAGGAATTATACCCTCGTCGCAAAAGGTGTTCGTAAATTTTTTTCTTCTTCGAAAGCGGCGGCAACGAGGCAAAACGTTTGAACTTTCGTTCCGCCTCTTTCATTGCCATGTCGGTTTCTCGTTCCGGCGTATAAAATTCATTGACTACTTCTTCAATCAATGATTTTTCTATTCCTTTTTTGAAGAGAAGATGTTCCATTGCAGTTTTGCCTACTGGTTTTAGCGATAATCTATCGCGACAGAACATTCGTGCAAATTCCGCGTCGTTGAGAAGGTTGTTGTCAACAAGGTATTGAATTGCAGACTCAATCATGCGGGCATCATACCCTTTCTTGTGTAAATAGGTGCGGACTTCGTGTGATGAGCGGGGACGATATGACCGAAATCGGAGTGCAATTTTTTTTACCGTAGATTCTACTTCTGCCTGTTCAATTTTTTTTCGCTCGGCGGCGGTAAGATGCTGTCCGGTGTGCAGCAAAAAGCGTGTATATACTTCCTCGCCAACACTACATGCGTAGGCATCATCAACAAAAATTGAAAATCTCGATGGATTTTTTTTCTGACGTTCGATTTTTGTGATGACCATAAAAATAAAAACTTGACCAGTGTAGTACTGGTCAAGTTGACTAACAGTGAGAGTGTTACTTCGATTTTTTAGGAGAAGATTCTGTTTTTGTAGTCTCTTTAGTTACCGGTTCATTCTTTTGTACCGTTGGAGCAATGAGTCCCAACTTCTCGCGTACTTCAGTATCGATTTGTTTAGCGAGATGCTCGTTTGCCGTTAGAAATGCTTTCACAGCGTCGCGTCCTTGACCGATTCGTTCATCTTTATACGAAAACCACGAGCCGCTTTTGATAATGATATTTTTTTCCACCGCAACGTCAATAAGATCGCCAAGTTTGGAAATGCCTTCGTTGTAGAGGATGTCGAATTGCACTTCTTTGAACGGTGGTGCGACCTTGTTCTTCACTACTTTAACTTTCGTTCTGTTGCCGATGACGTTTTGCCCATCCTTCAGCGCTTCAATTCTGCGAACATCTAATCGTACTGAAGCATAAAATTTTAGTGCGTTACCGCCAGTGGTGGTTTCGGGATTGCCGAACATCACGCCGATTTTCATGCGAAGTTGATTGGTGAAGATGACGCTTGTTTTCGATTTGGAAATAGCGGCGGTCAATTTCCGAAGCGCCTGCGACATCAATCGTGCCTGAACCCCCATGGAAGGATCACCCATTTCACCTTCAATTTCTGCGCGTGGAGTAAGTGCGGCAACCGAATCAATAACGATAACATCCAACGCTCCGCTGCGCACCAGCGTTTCCACAATTTCTAAGGCTTGTTCGCCGTATTCCGGTTGCGAAAGAAGGAGGGAAGCAGTATCGACACCCAATTTGCGCGCGTAGCCGGTATCCAGTGCATGTTCCGCATCAATAAATGCGCAGATGCCGCCGTTCTTTTGCGCTTCGGCAATGATGTGAAGACAAATAGTTGTTTTTCCTGATGACTCAG
>JBFMDF010000306.1:0-3304 GCA_040753935.1 Bacteroidota bacterium
TCATAAAAGTCATTTCCCTTTTTTAAATTGGCGGCGGCGTTCTCTTCCGTATCTGCACACCCGATAACGACAAGAAGACCGACAATAAGTAACTGTTTCATACATTCCTCGCGCTAAACTAATGATGAACTGTTTGATGGTGATGAATAGACTGAACGAGAGAAATATACGTATTTCCTGCTCGTTCTACCTCTTCCATCGTGGTATATTTACCAAACGAAAATCTGATTGCCGAACGTGTAGAACGTTCATCCCGCCCCATCGCCATAAGTACGTGTGAGGGCTGAACACTTCCAGAAGTACATGCCGAACCGCTGGAAACGGCAATACCGTGTAAATCCATATTCAGCAAGAGTGATTCGCCATTATTGTCATACACTGATGAATCAAGCGATACATTCAAAATGTGCGGCAGAGCATTCTGTTCATCCCCATTAACAACCACGCCGGGAACTGAATTCAGCAATTTCGTTCTCAGCGCTCCTTTCAATAACGCAACACGGTCGTAAATCTCTGTTCTCTCTTCAACAGCAAGTTCCATTGCTTTGGCAAAACCGGCTATCAATGGCACGTTTTCTGTTCCTGCACGATTTTTCCGTTCCTGAGCGCCGCCGTGCAGAAGAGCATCTATTGGCGTACCTTTCCGTATAAAAATTGCGCCAATACCTTTTGGGCCATAAATTTTATGCGCGGAAACTGAAAGAAGATCAACCCCCAACTCAACAACATTCACAGGAATTTTCCCAACAGTCTGCACGGCGTCGCAATGGAAAATAATCCCATGCTCTTTCGTGATGACGGAAATCTCTTCTATCGGTTGAATGGCGCCGGTTTCGTTGTTCGCGTGCATTACTGAAACCAGCGCTGTGTGCGGTGTGATCAACTCCCGAAGGACCTCAGGTTGAACTCTCCCACGTTCATCAACAGGCAGATAGGAAACACGAAACCCAAGTGTGGAAAGATACTCAACACAATCCAACACAGCATGATGTTCAATGGCAGAGACAATGAGATGATCTTTTCCGGCGTCCCGTCGTTGCGCAAATGCCGCACCGACAAGAGCGTGATTGTCGGCTTCTGTTCCTCCGCTGGTAAAAAATACTTCGGCGGTTTCGGCACCAATACTTCGGGCAATAGTTTCGCGACTTTCTTCCAGCACAACTTTTGCTTTTCGACCAAACGCATGCACCGACGATGCGTTGCCGTAGTTTCCTTTCCACTGCGTCATCATCACTTCTGCAACGCGCGGGTCGAGAGGCGTTGTCGCAGCGTAGTCAAGGTAAATATGATTATCGGTTCGGATCACAAAAAAATATACGTTTAATTTCAGAAGATGCAAAATAACACTGCTGTCCAAAACAAATTCGTTCGAATGGAAAAGTCATTAAAAAGAATAAATGACAAGTTTTTTTGCCAAGATGGGAAATAAGCCCGATGTGTTAAAAAAAGCGCAATGGGCGCGAAATTTCGGCGGATAGAGCGAATGGGAAGCGATGAATGAAGGGACTTTTGATTTCTGCACTCGGTGGAAAACTTTGAGGTAAACACAGTGCTTTCTGTGCAGAAATCAACGGGCGAGAGCGAACGGGATTCATCGCGTGCGTTACCTGCCCGCAAACTGAAAAGAAGATGGCAGGCGGGAATTTCGCAAGGAGTTCTTTTGCTTCTTTTCTTGCTCCGTCAAGAAAAGAAGACCATACATTTTGAAATTTATTTTAGACAAGTCTGAAAATGGACAAAAATAGAAAAGGTGAAGTGCGTTGCCGACACCTCACCTTTCCGATACGATGTTCTGCTGTTGCTATTTTTTCATCCGCTCTTTTTGATTCTCCCGCATAATATCGCGAATATCGCGGGCAAAATTCCTCTCAAAAATCAGATATTCGGCAAGTTGCTTGGCGGTGAGAATTTCTTTCAGATCGGAAATGTATTTTGTGCGCGATTCAAGAATTTTCTTTTCAATATCAAGTAACTCTGAAAACGATTTTTGAAACTCGCTGTCCGAAGCACCAGCGTTCACCTTTTCTTCTAATTTGTCAATCACTTGCCGCCGTTCCTCCTCCAGCGTCCGAATTGTTTGCCGATGTTTGTCATAACGTGACACCAGTTTCAATCCCGTTTCTTCCTCAAGTTTTAGCGTTTCCAGCATGCGTACTTTTTTATAACTTTCCAACCGTTCCATCGGGCGCTGACCAAAGGGTCCACGTATTTGGGCGATCGCCGCAATGGTACACACTAAAAACACAAGTAGAATTTTTTTCATGTCATTCCTCATCAGTAACGTGAAGCAGCATCTAGCTGCTGGACAATCTGTTCAATATCTTGTTCATCTAATTGCGCCAGTATTTGCGTATCGTTAACAACATTGTCATACAACGACGAAGAGGTCAATAATTCCCGAATAATGATGTTATCGTTTACTACAATCGGCGTTGAAAAAATATTTGAAGTGAAACTGAATGGAGCATCCACTGCCATCAATCGTTCCACTTCCTCCGCTTCTGAATGCCGAACGACGGAATCTATTACAGATTTTGTATCGTTGGGAAGGAAAACGCTGTATAATCCTGCAATAAACGCAAGAACAAGCAACGCTGTGGCTGGTGCGGCAATCTTTTCAACCCACAGCGGTATGACGAACCGTTTCCATCTGTTTTGAGATTCAATGCGCTCCCTTAAGCGCGGCAGAAAGGTGGTAAAGTAATGAGAGGGTGTGTCATTTGCTTCGTAGTGCTGTAACTGTGCAAATGCGTTTCGCAACAATACTAATTCGTCCCGCAAAGCGGCGGACTTGTTCAATTCCGCTTCGATTGCTGGCTTCAGCGATTGGTCAATAGTCCCTTCTGCATAGTCAATAAGCAGTTGATATACCTTGTCACGTTTCATGTTTCAAATATTCTCCAATCTTTCTCACAGCATGAAAATAATTTGCCTTTAAGCCGCCGACGCTGGTGTGTAACATTTTAGATATTTCTTCGTACGGCAATTCTTCAAAGTACCGTAGCACAAATACTTTTTTCTGTTTTTCCGGCAACCGGTCAATGGCTTCTTGGATTAACGTACGTTGCTCTTTTTTCTCCAACCGCTCGAGCGGGCTTTCTTCTTTCGAAGGAAGTTGCATCGTTCCTTCTTCTTCGATAGAAAATGCTCTCCGGATTTTTTTCCGTCTAATCTCGTTCAGCGAAAGATTGATGGCAATTCGATAAATCCATGTATAAAAACTTGAATCACCTTTAAACGACTTCAACGAATGGTACGCTTTGATGAACACAGTTTGAGTAACATCATCGGCTTCATCGTGATC
>JBFMDF010000307.1:0-3287 GCA_040753935.1 Bacteroidota bacterium
AAAGGATAGTAGGCATTCTCCGTTCCCGGAATGAGCAACGGTACCGGCGAATCGAGAGGACGAACCCAGAGATAATCTCTCCCCAGAGAATCACTCGCCACAAATACAATCATCGTTCCGTCAGGGGATATCTCCAGATGCCCGCCGTTCGTGGAATTGAAAATGTTGCCGCCAGGAGATTCAAATGACAACCGAATTAACTCCGGACTCATTTTAATGAAAAGAAAATACCACACAACGGAACCAACGAATAATAAAAAGAAAAATCCTGCTGCGATCATCCAGACGTTGACCGGAAACATTCTTCTCTGTGGGACCGTTTCGTACTCTGTCGTTTGCGGCGCGACCCTTGATCCTGACGCAATCTGGCTTTTTCTGACCGCAAGGATCTTGCTTACTGTCTGCCTGCTCGATTCACGTTTTAATTTCCGAAGATCTTTGACGATCTCTTTCGCCGATTGGTATCGTTCATCCGGTTCTTTTGCCAGACATTCGAGCAGGATTGCATCAAGATCGGGAGGAAGTTCGGGTTTGACAATGGAGATCGGTTCGGGATCCACGTTTACTATTTCATAGATGATCGCTGTCTCGTGCATTCCCTTGAACGGCGACTGTCCTGAAAGCAATTCGTACAAGAGGACGCCGAATGAAAAAATATCGGTCCGGTGATCCACGTTGAATCCCTGCACCTGCTCGGGAGACATGTATCCCATCGTTCCGACAGTGTTCCCCTCACGTGTCAATCGTGAAACACCCTGCAGTTTCGCCAGCCCGAAATCCATGATCTGCACCAGCCCGTCTTTCCGCAACATCACATTTTCCGGTTTGATGTCGCGATGCACGATCCCCTTTTCATGTGCGGCAGCCAATGCTTCCGCTACCTGAATTCCTATTTCGATGGATTGTTTAAAAGAGATATTGTTTGTTCTGTCGCGAAGTGTTTCGCCGTCGATGAATTCCATGGCGATGAACATCTGTCCTTCGTGTTCCGCCACATCGTAGATCGTGCAGATATTCGGATGGTTGAGCGTCGCCGCCGCTTTTGCTTCCTGTATGAATCGCTGCCGATCCGATTCCGAAGCACCGACCTGTTTCGTCAGGAATTTGAGCGCAACGAAACGATCGAGCTTGGTATCCTTTGCCTTATAGACGACACCCATTCCCCCTTCACCCAGCTGTTCGATAATCTCGTATTGCATTATTGTCATACCAACCATACACACTCCCTATTGTTATTTCGGAAACCATTCACCGGTGAGGCAGCGATAGATCGATGCGGTTATTTTTTCACTCGACGCAAAACTTGTTTTCGCCGCTTTGTGCGAAACCTGCCATTGCACCGACGATGGAAGCAATTCAAAGATACTTTCCGTCAATGATCGCAGTGCCTGATCGTTGAATGAAGAGCCGAAATCGATTGTCTCGTCCCAGAACGAAATAATATTGAATTCAGTGTTCTTCCTGAGCAGGATAATATGGATGAATCCTTTATGTTCCCTGAATTTCGGAATAACGTTTGCAACGAATATCTCCTGAAATTCCCGGATCTTCTCCGGCTGTACCGACAGACTGATAATGGTGGCGGCATATGGCGTAATGTTAAACTTCCGGATATATTCCTTCTCCGTATCGTCGTCATCATATCCTTTCACCGTGGGATCAACCTGCACGGGAGTGTATTCGATTGAAAGATCATCTGAGAGTTTCAATTCCCATTCGTTCGATTCTTCATAGAATGTGCGGAGCGATTCAACAAGACGTTTAAAGAGGCCACTCTTTTCATACCTAACGGCATCGTTCTTCGAGTTCCAGATCGTCAGGGAAACACAATCTTTTTTGTCACTGATATTTTGAAGGAGTGATGCAAAACTGCATCCGGGCTGCGTACGCAAAGCGGAGACGACATTTCTGTCATACTCTTCTGCAATTTTCAGTGAGTGTTCCTCACGAATGCCCATTGAGACCATGCGAAGAAACATTGTGTCTTCCTCCCCGTACGCGAACAATGGATCGTTACACTTACAATACTCTCTTTACCACCATCATTGTTATGTCATCCGATTGAGGATGTGCGCCGGCATGTTTCCGAACTTCTTTGATGGTGATATCGATAATTTCTTCTGCGGTACGATGTTTGTTTTCAAGGATGAGTTTTTGGAGGCGTTCTTCGCCGAATTGTTCGTTGTTGTTGTTCATCGCCTCGCTGACGCCGTCGGATTGTATCACCAGGAGATCGCCGATCTGGATAGGAACTTCTTCGTCCTGATATGCCGCCTGCTCAATCAGCCCGATCATCAACCCTCCGGTTTTGAGCCGTTGAACCGAATTATTCTTTGAGATTAGGAAGGGCCAGTCGTGACCAGCATTGGAGTAATTGAAGGTGTGATGCTGTATGTCGATGACGCCGTAGAACAATGTTGCAAATTTTTCCGGGCTGGTACTTTCGAACAATAATTTATTGGAACGGAGGATACATTCGGAAGGCCGTTGCGAAACCAAGGTTTGTCCGCGCAGTGTTGCCTGCAGATTCGCCATCAGGAGGGACGCGGGAAGCCCTTTGCCCGAAACATCTCCCAAACACAGTACTAACGTGTTGGCGGATGTGGAAATAAAATCATAGTAGTCACCCCCAATGGATTGCGCCGGAATTGTACGGGCAGCAATATCATAACCGGCAAGATCGGGACTTTTGTGAGGCAGTAGATCCATTTGAATCTTCGATGCAAGCCCGACTTCCTGTTGAATTTTGATATATGCTTTTTCTTCTTCAATCAGTCGAGCATTTTCGATCACCTGACCGGACTGTGAGGCAAGGATGGCGAGCAGGCGCTGATCATCGTTATTGAATTTTTGATTCTCCTTCTTATTATAGACGGTGAGTGCTCCCTTCAATTCCGATTTCACAATCAGCGGCACGCAAAGCAATGTACGGATGTTATCATCCCACTTCACACCACGAAATCGATTATCATCTTGCGGATTATCAACGATGAGAGGTTTTTTATTTAAATGCATCCATCCAAGAAGTGCTTGATGGAGATGAAAGGCGGGTGCGCCTGCACTGCTGACCATGGTACGGATAAGTGTTTTCATCGAATGTTGCTCTTCGGCAACAAGTGTTATCACCCCTTGTTCAGCATCGACAGCACGAAGCGATTTGCGGATGATAATCTGCATGATCTCTTCAGCGTTCAACGATGCGCTGATAGCCCGTGCAAGGTCGTTTAATATGGAAAGCTCATCAACAGCCCGTTTTAACCTCCGTACTTCCTCTTGTAACAACTCTA
>JBFMDF010000308.1:0-3258 GCA_040753935.1 Bacteroidota bacterium
TACGATATCCCCGTTCATTGAGAAGCCGTGCAACTGTCTTTTTCCGTTTGTGTTCTGCAAACAATTCAAAAATAAGTCTGCGTACCGGTGCTTCCTTCGGATCAGGGACCATCTTTTTATCCACCCATTGATATCCGAAAGGGGGCGTTCCTCCCAACGGCTTTCCTAGTTTTGCCCGGATTGAAATCGAAGCAGAAATTCTATCAACAATTTCTTCTCGTTCCCAATTAGCCATGCCTGCCATCATCGTATAGAAGAAACGCCCGGCAGGAGTCGAGGTATCGATAGATTCCTGAAGCGAGATCATATCGGCTTTGCATTCTCGAAATATATCCATGAAGTCGAGAAGTTCTCTAGTGTTTCTCGCTAACCGTGCGAGTTTAGAAAAGATGACTCCTTCTAAGTGACCCGATCGAATATGCTCAAGCATTCGCTTTGCCTCGGGATGTCCCATTACTGATTTACCGCTTACCGCCTCGAGGTGATACACCTCTTTGACGTTCCAGCCTTTCGATTCCGCATATGTTCTTGCTCTGTGCTCATGGTGTTCCGGGCTTTCGCCTTTTGCCTGATCTTCCGTTGAGACTCTAATCCAAATGCCGACAGATTTATACTCACCCAATTTCGTTTCTCCTTATTTTTGCACAAGGTAAAAAATACACACTAAAAAACAAAGTATATTAAAATTATCTGGTGGGGTTAAGCGGGTTTTTCTAGGATTTTAATACTGCGATGGTAATAGTTTGAAAGGTGGTTAAAAACAACCCTACCTTTTTTATTCACATCTCCCTGCACGGATTTCCTCTGAAGTAAATGTGAGGCAATACCTATCATGCCGCTTCCTGCCAATGGGTCAAAAACGAGATCATATTCTTTTGAAAAATGCTCTATTATACATTTGAGCAACTGATACGGCAATCGCGTAGGATATTTAGGAACACCTTTCAAGAATTCTCTCCTGAAGGGGAGCAGTGATAAATTTGCTTCACCTTGCATGCAATGCGAGGTTGAACACCGTTTCTGAAAACACCATCGATCACTTTTTGTCAGCCAAAATATTTCATAGACATTATGAGCAGGTTTTCGCTTACATGCAGGTGCAAAATTATACGCCCAATAGAGCTTCCCTCGCAATCTCAGCCCTTGAGACTTCTCGATTTCATCATGAATGATATTGCTGTTATTCCAACCGGAAAATATCAGTGCCTGTCCCGTTTCCTTGAGATTTCTATGAACGCATGAAAGTAAATCTCGAATATTATCCCGATATTCTTCAGCACTCCATTCGACGTACCCACCAACAACCGCGTCTTTATCTCGGTTGTAGTTATTCCTCTTTCCGTTAAACTTAATCCCAAACGGCGGATCGGTGATGATCAAATCGGCGTGAACATTTTTCCACGCTCTCATGTCTTTTATATGATAATGTTTGCTTAGAGATCGAATTCCTTTCTTCATGAGTAGGATTTTCTCAACGCAGGAATAAAGAGCCGGGTGATATATCGTTTGTTGAGTTCTATTCCCAGAAATGACCTTTCGAGTTTGTGTGACGCAATCAAAGTTGTCCCCGAACCCGCAAACGGATCAAGAACCATATCACAAATCTTACTTCCTGCTTTAATGCAGGTCTTAGGAATTTCAGACGGGAAGGTTGCAAAGTGGTTTCCTCGAAACGCTCCCTTTGCAATGGTCCATACCGTTCTCTTGTTTGCCCCTTTCGGATGACACATCCGTGAAGTGTTTCTCACTGTTGTGGACTGCTTTCGTGGAGTTTGCTTCTGATTCCCGTCCCAGCCATATCTCATCCGTTTTAGCGTAATCTCTTTATGAGGTTCTCTTATTGCATCAGCATCATAAAAGTATTTTCTGCTTTTAGAGAACAAGAATATGTATTCGTGGGATTTGGTCGGCCTGTCCGTCACCGGTTCCGGCATCGCATTCGATTTATGCCAGATAATATCCGAACGGAGATACCAACCATCGGCTTGCAAAGCAAATGCTACCCTCCACGGAATGCCGACAAGTTCTTTCGGTTTTAATCCCTGCACTTTTTGATTGACCGGCGGTTTACCGCTCTGCCGGCAATGAAGCGATCCTTTGTTTGTCTGTTGTAGCGAGGAGAGAATATCCGGTTTCTGTCTCCATGCCTGTCCGCTTCCTGAATACGAATCACCGAGGTTCAACCAAAGTGTGCCGTCATCCTTGAGTACGCGACGGACTTCTCGAAAAACCGCCGTGAGTTTTTCTACATACTCTTCGGGAGTGCTTTCCAATCCGAGTTGTCCTTTGACTCCGTAATCCCTCAATCCCCAATATGGAGGACTTGTAACGCAGCACTGAATACACTTATCCGGCAATGACTTGAGAACTTCCAGTGCATCGCCGTGGAATATTTTTCCTTTTGTTAACCGATATGTTTTCATTAATCGGTATCATAGAAGGGATTATCAAAGGAAATAAGGTGGGAGTTATTGCTGAAAAGGAAATTGAATATAGTGAATTGGAAATCATTTCTTGCTTGCCTTGCTGGTAAATCGTAGATTTGAACATTCGTAAAAAGAAAAACTGCTATGCTCGGGAAACTACGGTTTAGTGTGTTACGCGAGAAATTGTTTCTCGGCTAATTGCACATCTGAGATCGCCTATGAACGAACAGTTAGAGGTTTTGCTCAAGGAGTACGAAGATCGAAGAGAAGAAAACTCTATTCATTTCACGAGGTACAATAAACAAGCAAACTACGCATATTTATATGCCTCTGTAGTAATTGCCATAAGCGGTATTCTGCCGTCCCTTGAGACTGCACTCGCAAAAATTCCAGCCGAGTATCAAGAGATATTTCTTTTAGCTGTTTTCAGTTTTGGTGCCATGGTTGGTTTCTACCTTTTCTCATCAACGCTAGATTCTCTCTATATGATGTACGTGAATGGGATTCGGGCTGGTGTGATTGAGAAACAGATAAATGAGATATTGGGAAAGGACATCTTATTGTGGAACCTCCAGATACTGAACCATCTTCATTCGCCAAAGCTCATACGAATTAAGGATTGGATTAAACCAAGTGTTTTAGTAGTTGTCTGGACAATGCTCTTCTTTGTGAGTACAGTTTTCGTTCTGTGCTTTCTCTCTTATATTTTTTCCCCTCAATATTTTGTATGGTACGTGGTGATTGTTGCAATTCTTACAGCGTTCCACTTATACCAGTGGTTCGCCTTGAATAAAACAGGGGTACATTATTTGTGGGACTTAATCCAAAAGAT
>JBFMDF010000309.1:0-3258 GCA_040753935.1 Bacteroidota bacterium
TTTGTATTGGTCTACAACTCTTCCAACTCCTTCTCCAACTGCTGTTTTTCATACAGTCCTGCGTAAATTCCGCCGAACCCAATGAGTTCCTCATGAGTTCCCTGCTCTGCAATTTCACCTTTATCCAGCACGATGATCTTATCGGCATGCTGAACAGTAGAAATTCTGTGCGAAATGATAATGCTTGTTCGTCCTTTCATAACACTACGTAGCCGATCGAGAATTTCTGATTCTGTGTGCGTATCGACTGCCGAAAGCGCATCGTCGAGAATAAGAATTTTTGGCTTTCGTAAAATCGCCCGCGCAATACTTGTGCGCTGTTTTTGTCCGCCGGAAAGTGTGATGCCGCGTTCACCGAGGATGGTGTCGAATCGCTGTGGAAAATCGGCAACATCCTTCGAGATCTGAGAAATCTCGGCGGCTTCATAAATCAATTCGCGATTGGCAGTATCGTCGCCGTAGCGGATATTTTCCGCAATCGATTCGGAGAAAAGAAATGTTTCCTGCGGTACATACCCGATACTCCGCCGCAACATTTCCAGTGGAATTTTTTTGATATCAACACCGTCAATCAACAATTCACCTTCCGTAACGTCGTACAGGCGTGGAATCAAGTTCACCAGTGTACTTTTGCCGGAACCAGTGTACCCGACAATAGCGAGAATCGTTCCGTTGGGAATGTAAAGATTGATATTCCTCAGCGTCTTCTGCGGTGAACCTTTGTGCGTAAAGGAAACATTCCGAAATTCAATCTCGCCATGAATGTTCTGAATTGAATAATCGGTTGCTTCGGTATCGCGAATTTCAGGTACGGTGTCGAAAATTTTTGCCAGACGCGTCATCGATGCAGCCCCTTGCTGCCACATGTTGGTTACCCACCCGAATGCAATCATGGGCCAAATGAGCAATGACAAATAAGTGAAGAATGCCGTCAATGTTCCAATCGTCATTTCACCGTCAATCACCTTGAGTCCGCCGACATAAATAGTAATCAGCAGCGACATGCCAACCAGAACAAACATTAACGGCCACATCACTGATTGCGCTTTGGCAAGCACAAGATTCTTCTTAAAGTACTCCCAACTTACTTTTCGAAATTGTTCGATTTCGTATTCTTCACGTACGTACGCTTTCACCACCCTTGCACCGGAAAGGTTTTCCTGCGCTTTTGTCGTTAAAACAGCATACTGTTCCTGTCGTTGATTAAATTTCTCATGAATCACTTGTCCCAATTTGTACACCGCAATTGACACCAATGGCATCGGAATCAACGCCAGCAGTGTTAATTGCCAGTCTTTGATAAACATCAGCACAAGCGACATTGACAGAGTCATCAGCGTATCGGCAGGATACATAATGCCGGGACCAAGCACATTACGCACAGCGCTGATGTCGTTTGTGGCAAGCGCCATTAAATCGCCGGTGGGTGTGTTTTGGAAGAAACTGTATGGCAGTTTTTGGATATGTGCGAGAAAATCATTCCGCAAATCATATTCAATTTTGCGCGAAACAACAATAATGGTTTGCCGAGTGAGGAACAACATGACACCCGCCACAAGTGCAAAGCCAACAATCAGTCCGGCGTACAGCATCAAATCTTCGGGCCGGAGCGTACGCGTTTCAATACCTCGCTTCAGTTCATCAATCGCTTCTCCGATAATCCATGGAGAAGCAACGGTGAAAAGATTGGTGACGATAACAGTCAACAATCCCGCCAAGAGTGTTGTTTTGTATTTGGATAAATATGGAAGGAGTCGAAAAAGAGATTTCATTCTGCCTGCTGTTGGAGATCAATCAATTACGGTAAACTTTGTGTACTGGTGCAGCGCTTTCGGCACAATGACTTTGCCTTCGGGTGTTTGGTAGTGTTCAATAATTGCCGCAACGACGCGCGGCAGCGCAAGTGCGGAACCGTTGAGAGTATGAACAAACTCTTGTTTGCCTGTTTCGCGGTGTTTGAATTTCACCCCCATGCGCCGTGCTTGAAATGCTTCAAAGTTGCTACAGGAGGAAACTTCAAGCCACCGTTGTTGACCATGAGCCCACACTTCAAGATCGTATTTCTTAGTTTGCGTAAATCCCATATCACCGGTGCACATCAGCAGCACACGGTAAGGTAAACCCAAAAGTTGTAGTAAATGTTCCGCATCGGCGCGAAGCGATTCTAACTCGTCATATGAGGTTGAGGGATGAACAAATTTCACCAACTCTACTTTATCGAATTGATGAAGCCGATTCAATCCCCGTACATCTTTTCCGTACGAGCCCGCTTCCCGACGGAAGCAGGGTGTGTAGCCGCAGTACTTCACCGGCAGTTCTTTCTCTTCAAACACTTCTTTCCGATGAAAATTTGTCACTGGTACTTCAGCGGTAGGAATCATGTACAATTCGTCTCGTTCTACAACGTACATCAAATCTTCTTTATCAGGAATTTGACCGGTACCGCGTGCGCTTTCTTCGTTAACTACCAGCGGTGCCTGAATTTCTTTATATCCACATTCAGCGGCTTGATCTAAAAAGAAATTAATGAGGGCACGCTGAAGCATAGCGCCCTTCCCCACATAAAAAGGAAATCCTGCACCACTCACTTTTGCGCCGCGTTCAAAATCGATGATACCGAGTTTGTGGGCAATTTCCCAATGCGGCTGAAATGTGAACTCTCCCTTCGGTTTCTCTCCCCACTCCAATATGATGGTATTATCATTCGGCGTCGCGCCAATGGGTACCGATGGATGCGGAATGTTGGGAACGGTGAGAAGCAATTCTTCGAGTTTTTCTTCAACCGTTTTTAATTCTTCGTCAATAAACTGAATCCGTGACTTCACGGAATTCATCTCTTCAATCACTGCAGAAGCATCCTGCCCCGCTTTCTTCATCTGCCCAACTTTTGCAGAAACCTCATTGCGTTTTGCCTTCAGCGCTTCTCCTTCTCCAATCAGCGAACGACGTTGTTCATCCAATTGAAGAATTTCGTCAATATTGTCGTCTGCACCTTTTGCTTTGATACCATTTCTTACAATCTGAACATTTTCGCGAATAAATTTTATATCGAGCATGATGACATTTCTCCGTTACGTCATTTGGTTTATCGAATCATTACAATGAAGAAATGACTCAATGAGACAATGCTACTGTACAACTTCTACTGTCACAAGAAGCCCGTGTTGATTGAATGGTTTATAGTACACTTTTTCTGCTGATAAAACATTCATTTTTTTATTGAGAGGAATATACACCTGTTGTTCTATACCATTCAAT
>JBFMDF010000310.1:0-3230 GCA_040753935.1 Bacteroidota bacterium
TCCACAGGGTCAAATTAAGGAGAACGAATATGAAGTGTGGATAACCGACAATACGCAGATCGATATTGAGCGTCTCCGCGAAGCAACGGCGGTGCCGTTCTTGCCCCCCTACTCTCCAAATGATACTACCTACGCACGTCTTCGTTCATTAGCAGAACCCGGCACGTGGCGAATGTTAGAACCAAATAAGGATTACAAGATAAATTTAGATGCCGGTGTCATTACGTTTAATCGACAAATTGAAGGACAGGCGGTTGCCATCGCGTATAAGATTGAAAACGGGCCTGGTCCGAATGATGATATTACTTATGGTACGCTCACAAAAAACGAAGCGCAAAAAACCAGACTCGTTTTGAAGTTGATTAAACCCCGAACCCTGCTACCGCAAGACAGTATTGCATGGCGTTTGATGCTGAAAAATATCTATTCGCTGAAAGCACGGAAGATAGAAAAAACAGGTTTTGATCTGACCATGAAATATGAAGAGCCGGGCAAAGACCCCGTTGATGTGCTTGGAACGCAAAAAATTATCCGCCTCTTTGGTTTAGATGAGTACGACGATGGAGGAGGGAAAAATCCTGATCAGAAATTTGATTTTAATGTTGGACAAACTATCGATCCCGAACGTGGTGAAATAATCTTTCCGACTCTCTTTCCGTTTACCGAAGGATTGAAGTCTGCCTTGAAAAAATATGGCTTTCCGGATTCAGCGTATAACTATTACGCCTATGATTCGCTCTATTCTGTTCTTCCTTCAGAAGCGCAAAAAAATAATGCAAAAGATCGCTTTGTCATTCGGGGACAAACAACCGCAGGGAGTTCGTCAACTATTTCGCTCGGATTCAATGTTGTCGAAGGAAGCGTTCAGGTACTGCTCGACGGCAGGGTGCTGACCCCGAATGTTGATTACACTGTCGACTACATCATCGGTCAGGTGATTATTCGGAATCCGGCGGCGTTAGTGCCGGGAGCAAATCTGCAAATCAAATATGAACAGAACGATCTGTTTCAACTGGCCTCAAAAACATTGCTCGGCACACGCGGAGAAGTTAACGTTTCGGAAAAAACGAGGTTTGGCTTTACAGTGATGAATCTTGATCAACAAACTTTGAGCGATAAAGTGCGGTTAGGCGAAGAACCGATCAACAACACTATTTTTGGTTTCGATGGTCAAACCTCCGGCGAATTGTCACTTCTCACAAAAGCGCTCGATGCATTACCGTTCTTTGACACAAAAGCGAAATCAGAATTTACACTTCGTGGCGAAGCCGCCTATATGAGTCCCGATCCGAATACGAAGAAAAGTACGATCCCCGACGATAAAGGCGCCGGTATTGCCTACATCGACGATTTTGAAGGGGCCAAGAGAATCATTCCGTTGAGTTTGGGCTATGGTACATGGCACGATATGAGTCCGCCGGCGTACCAGTTTAATGTAGATAGTAGTATTAGCAAGACATTTTCGGATACAGTGAAAATACATTCAAAAGCGCGAGCGTTTTGGTATAACCCACCACAGCCGGAATTGGTGAGAGATATTTATGGCTTGGATGAAAACGGACAGCCGATCAAAAAAGTGGGACGGAATGAACAGATTACCACGTTGGTCGCTAATTACAATCCGAAATTTCGCGGGAAGTATAATTACTCGCTCAACCTACGTCAAACGCTTCTTGCCGATCCGAAGAAAAACTGGGGAGGAATGCAGCGTGCTATTTCACTTACGCCGCTCAACCTTGTACAAGAAAACATCAACTTCCTTGAAATTTGGGTGAAAGTTACAAAAGGATCGCTGGATACGACGAAAAAATTGTTTATCGACCTCGGCGCTATCAGTGAAGATGTTATTCCGAATAGAAAATATGATACTGAAGACAAACTACCTGTACGTAACGGCATTTTGAATGAGGGAGAAGATACCGGTATCGATGGTCTGACTGATGCTCAAGAGCAGCAACAATTTGCCGCGTTCATTGAAGCCAACAAACCATATAACGATTCAATTCCTGATCCGACTTCTGATCCTTCGGGAGATAACTTTGTCTATAGCACCGTTAACTTTGAAAAAATTAACGGCGAAGAAAATAATAAGAACAGCGAAATCGGCAGATTCCCTGATACAGAAGATTTGAATCGAAACAATAGTACCGATTTAGTCAACAATTACTTTGAATTTGAACTGCCGCTCGACACTACAGCAAACAACCCATACCGCGTCGGCGGCGGCTACCGCCCTGTGGATGCAACAACAGCATGGTACCAATACCGCATTCCATTGACTGATTATAAATACAAAATCGGTTCTCCCGACCTCTCGCTTATTGAATACGCCCGGTTATGGTTTACCGGCCACGACGAAGAGTTCGAAATTCATATTGCCGAATTTAATCTCATCGGCAATCAATGGGAAGAGTTGAAGAAAAACGATAGCACATTTAAAGTTTCTGTAGTCAATATTGAAGATAATTCGCTGCAGGGATATTCCTCTCCGCCTGGTGTTATTCGCGAGAAAGACAGAACAAAACCGGATGAAGAAGTGTACGGCAATGAGCAATCGTTAGCATTGAATTTCTTTAACCTCAAAGATGGTGAGAGCCGGGAAGCCATCAAACGGTATTCCTATCGTCCGCTTGATGTGTTCAGTTATCGCGAAATGAAGATGTTTGTTCATGGCGATGCGCATTTTGCAACCACAGCGTCAAACGCTACAGCAAAAGTGTTTATCCGCTTCGGCTCAGACAGCATGAACTATTATGAATACAAAGCGCCGGTGTATCCGGGGTGGGATGTGCGGAACAATGTGCGCATTAAATTTGCCGATTTGACTTCAATTAAACAGGGGAGAGATTCAGTCAACGTAAGAGTGGTAAAACCCGTACCCGGCGGACCAGAAGGCTCAACCTATGCGGTATTGGGTAACCCGACTCTTACAAAAATTGCGTACATTTCCATCGGTGTGGAAAATCCTGTAATTCCCAATCAGCCTGGAACACCGATTACAGGACAAATTTGGGTCAATGAATTGCGCTTAACCGATGTTGATGATACCCCAGGTTGGGCGTATAGCGTGAGCACTACGGTGAAACTTGCTGATTTAGGTTCCATTGCATTCAACTACTCGCAAACAGATCCATTCTTTCACAATTTAGAGAGTCGGTTTGGGGGGCGCGTGACAAGTCAGAGTTGGAATTTATCAACCAATATTGCGTTTGAGCGATTCTTACCGGAAG
>JBFMDF010000311.1:0-3213 GCA_040753935.1 Bacteroidota bacterium
AGAAACACCGGGGAATGTTTTTTCAACGACAAAGCCTGTAATACCTTTTTCTGTTCTGGCAAATACAGAAAACACATCGGCAATAGCGCCGTTGGTAATCCACACTTTTGAGCCATTGATGATCCATCTATCGCCTTTTTTCTCGGCACGAGTCTTCAGGTTGAAGGAATCGGATCCTGCATCGGCTTCGGTAAGCGCAAAAGCGGCAATCATTTCTCCGGAAGCAAGTTTCGGCAGATACTTTTTCTTCAGAGCATCGCACCCTCCAATGAGGATAGCATTTGCCCCAATTGATTGGTGAGCGCCGATTGTTGCCGCAGTTGAACCACACGCTCGCGAAACTTCTTCCTGCGCTATACAAAAACCGACCTTGCCGAATCCTCCACCGCCATATTCTTCCGGAATAGAGGTACCGAACAAACCAACGTCGGCAATTTTTCGAAGTAAACTACTCGGAATCTCCTCACATTTATCAATCTGCGCTGCAAGCGGTCGAATTTCAGCATTCGTGAAATCGCGAACCATTTCCCGAAGCATACTGTGTTCGGGAGAAAAAGAAAATTCCATTCATTGTCCTTGAATTACACTCTTGTGTAGTGAAATATACAAAAATTATGATGTGAGTAAAGAAGTAGACTGACAAACCCGCTTTACAGAACATCACTTAAAAATTTCTTCCTATCAATCGAAGGGCTACAAGAAACATCACCGCAAGCAATCCGCGGATAATCCAGCGGCTGTGAATTTTGTGCGACAACGTGCCGCCAATTTGCGCCCCGATAATAGCACCGATTCCAAGATACGGCACAAAATTCCATGCAACTTCTCCAATGTATGCATGACTTGCCGCCGCAAAGGTAGCAGATATAGCAAGAATGAAATGCGAAGTGGGAATTGCAATAAACGGAGCAAAGTGAAAAAGATAAATCATTGCCGGCACATGCACCACACCGCCACCAATACCTGCCATACTTGCAACGAATCCGACTAACAAACTGATGAACATACCGAGCGGAACACTATAGGCAGGTCGCTGGTACGATGTCATGTCAATATTTGTTGCGGGAATTTCTTTCCGTAACGCCATATAGGTTGCAATACTCATTAGAAGAATGCCAAAACTGACATCAAAGACGGGTCGTGAAATCATTTGCAGCAAATAAGCACCAAGAAACGAACCGGGAAGTGTTGCTGAGGCAAACAACAATCCGGTGCGATAATCAATTCTCCGTTGACGGATGTATGATGTAGTACCCGAAATGGCGTTCAGCGCCACAATCATCATCGATGTGCCGACTGCATATTGCGGTGTGTAGTGATACACAATAGATAACAATGGCACCACAATAAAACCGCCGCCGACACCAATAAGAGTGCCAAACATACCGACACCGATACCAATCAGAAACAAAAAAAGTTCATTCATACGACAACTATTGTTTGATCAACGATGGAACAGTGAACCTGCCCACGAGTTGTGTTTGAAAGAGACAAAGACCAATGCTCGTACTTCGATGGAGGAATCAGCACACGTACTGTAGAACCCTCACCCGTGTATTCAGTATGTACAATTTTCATACCGGAAGTGTGCATTGCATGCAAGACGGCATTCGTCTGGTCAAAGGCAAATTGTACTTCAACGACATGCACCAGCATTTTTGTTACAATCTCTGCGGCATCAACGGCTTTCCGAGCAGATTCATAATACGCGCGTCCCAGTCCACCGATTCCTAGTTTTGTTCCGCCAAAATACCGCGTAACGATTATCAGAACATCGGAAAGATTTTTGGACTGAATGGCAGAAAGAATTTTTATCCCTGCAGTGCCGGAAGGTTCGCCGTCATCGGAATGCCGGACGAGAGAACGTCCGGCGCCGACAACGTACGCGAAACAATGGTGAGTTGCGTCGAAATACTTTTTTCTTGTGTTGTTAAGATAAGATTGAACTTCTTCTTCCTCGCGCACCGGAAAGAGATTGGCAATGAATGTTGAACCTTCAATCTTTATTTCCGACTCAACCGGTGAGCGAACAGACAAATACGATTCATCCATTACTTAAAATACACAGCGGCAGTCAACCGAGCGATCATTTCATCAGCAATCGTCGGTGAACTCCCTTTTTTCAGCCACTTTTGATAAATGACATTGGGAATAAAATGAACTTCCGGGATCGGAGTGTAATCTACACCAACGTTAACAAATGCTTCACGATAGCCCGCGTTTGATGAATTGAGATCGTAATCCACGACATCTGCTCGTACAACTGCACGTATTCCTCTTGAAAATTCAAACCACGAAAAGAGCGATCCACCGGCAGGAACAATATCCTTTGTTACGGCGAATTTTCTTTCCATTCTATAAAATCCTTCAACTCCTAGTGAAAACAGTTTTGAAGTAATGCCGTACATCAATTTTGTATTAATAACACTGCGTCCCAAGGAACGATTTTCATAGTCAACATACAATTCTATGATGCTCGCCTTGTCCGGCGCCAAGCCGAATGTCAATGCAAATTTTTTGATCTTGTCGTTGTCAGGGAATGTTCCTGAACCATTAGCGACACTCAGTGAATAATGCATCATCCCTTGAGGATCGAATTTGCCATACCATACCAGCCCGGCATCATATTCCGGCGCATAGGCAACTCGGTTAAACAACATTGGTCCCAACGAGCGATAACTAAAAACTTTTTCCGCTGTCTGCTCTGCCGTCGTGTGCATCATACCGAATGAAAGGGAGTGCATCGGCAATACATTCATCCACATGATGCTTGCTTCTTGAATGCCAACACCGACACGGGGATCATATAGCACTCGTGTTGAAAATTCGTTGTTGAAAAAATATTCATAGCCGACTTGAACACGCGTCAGGTCGAAGGAATTTCTTCCCCCAGTACCTTTGTTAGCAAAAGGTGCGGGCTGCGGCTCTTGAAGAACGTACATTAAATCACTAAACACAACACCATGCCATTTTCCCCACGAGCGCGGTTGTTCGGCAGGTTTTGGCTGTTGCGCTGGACGTTGCTGTGCAAGAGCGAACGAAAACAGCGTTATCAGAAGAACGAGGGAGGAACATTTTTTCATGGCGTATCCTTTCTATTGTGAGGAAACTTTGGAAAAAGTAACTTTTTTTATATTTGTAAGCAACTATTTATTCAGTTTGTTTCTTCAACTGAATAGTAGTAAGTTATCACAAGTTTTGTAAGGGATTTTT
>JBFMDF010000312.1:0-3205 GCA_040753935.1 Bacteroidota bacterium
TCAGTTCAAATGTTTCGCTGATATACTCGCGCAAATATGCCGCCAAATTTTCCAATTTGTCATTCTTCGGATTGATTGCCCAGATGATTTCGCTCATGCTGTCGATAACTTCACGCGACGTTTCTGTAATTCTACTGAGGTGCGCTGGTGCTTGCGTTGCATCCCGCAAGGCAAGTTCACTCAAAATCGCAATCTTGGTCAGATTGGCACCGACTTCATCATGCATATCTTTTGAAATGCGCGACCGCTCACGTTCCAGCGCTTTTTCGCGCTCCAGTTGTTCAATGCGCTGCCGAATTTTTCTTAATTCAATAAAACGAATCGCGCCCCCAATGACTACAACAACGACCAGCGCCGCCATTCCGCGAAACCACCACGTCATCCAAAACGGAGCGGGTAGTGTAAAAGCAATTGAAGCGCCGGTGGTATTCCACACACCATCGTCATTGCACGCAATAACCCGAAAAACAAAATCGCCAGGAGGAAGATTGGTAAATTCAGCGCGTGACTGATTTCCTGCTTCAATCCAATCGTTGTGATATCCTTCCAGTTTGTAGCGATACTGTACGCGCGAGTGAACACGATAAGTTAATGCGGCATAGTGAAAGGTAATATCTTTGACAGGCTCACCAACGTCGATAGACGTTGTGGAAGAAAGCTCTTTGCCATTACACATAATTTTTTCCACAACAACAGGCGGTACGACTATATTCGTTTTTAATTTATTCGGATCAACGACTGCTACGCCTTTGATAGTTGCAAACCACAGCGTCCCATCGTGCATTTTCCAGCCTCCCTGCTGATAGCTGCCGTTTCCTTCGGCGCTTCGCATCCCGTCTTCTTCTCCGTACACAACGCACAGAATGTGTTCAATTTTCCGTTCATCGAATAATTGCAGATCAGATTTCCTGACAACAAAAACTCCCTTGTTACTGCTCATCCACAATTTGCTGCTGTCGTCTTCAAGAATAATGTGGATCGTATTGCTGTGTAACCCGTTCTGCACTGTATAGGAAAAGAACTTCTCTCCAACCTTTTTTGCCAATCCGCCATCTGTTGCAATCCATACCACACCCTCGACATCTTGATAGATTGAACGAATCCAGTTATTCGGCAAACCGTTGGCAGTTGTATATTGAATAGTTCTGCCATTGCGATAGTGAAACAATCCGTTTTGAGCGCCAATCCACATTGAACCGTCACGGTCGGTTTTCATGGTTCGGATGGACGCATCAGCCGCTGAGTTTCCGAGTGAAAGTGAATCAACAATTTTTTCATGTGTGGTGATATAGATGCCGCCGTGCGAAGGGTTGAGCCAGACTCTTCCGGACGAATCCAACGCTAAAACCAAACTGAAAAAAGAAGGAGGAAGCGTACGCCTTCTTCCGTCTGCCGATACTATCGATTCACCCGCTAACCATACGTTTCTTTTTTTATCTTCAAGAAAACAAAAATAGATTCCTCCTCTGTTTGTAATTGGGTGAATTCCTTTGGGATCTATTGAATAACACCATCCGTTACCGCCAAGCGTGCCGATCCATTTTCTGTGTCTCGAATCTTCAAACACTGACCAAATGTTTTCTCCAAGTAAACCTTCCGCTATTCCTATTGGCGTAAAACGCCCGTCCCGAAAACGCCACAGACCATTGCCGTTAGTACCAACCCAGATGTTTCCTTCTTTATCTTCAACAACTACTTGCACAAATTCAATGTCAGTGTTATTCCCCTTTTGTACATAATCCCACTTTCCGTTATTAAAAACTGCAATACCGTTTGGGATGATACACCACACGATGCCACGTGAATCTTCATACAACGATAGCAGTCCTGATGCAGAAAAAGGCACTGGAATAGAGTAAATACTGTCAATATCGTTGTTGTACTTCACCACGCGTCGAGCGCCACCTTTCTGATATTCAACAATCCACACGCCGCCGCTGGTTGAGGGAGAAAGTAACGCGAAAACAACATCGTGTCGTACATGAAATTGTCGCACGTGCATGGATTCTATAATGAATATCTTCCCATTCACCATACACCAAATTCTTCCATTTCTGTCTGAGACAATACCGAGAGGAAAAACATTATTAAAGGTTGAGAACGGATATACATTTTCAACACTTGAATCCCTGATGCAAAACACTCCGCGTTCGGTAGCCACCCACAGTCTGTCATGCGAATCAATTGTCATCGCACCAATGTTGATATACATTCCTACAGCAGTATCTCGCAGAGGAGTATGAAAACCACTCTGATCGTACAGTACAATTCCTCCGCCATACGAACCAATCCACAAGCGCCCTTTTGTATCTGCACACAACGAAGTGATCCTATTGCTCTGCAATGCCAGTGTGTTACTGCGATCGAAGACGGTAAACGTTTTGCCGTTAAAACGTACCAGCCCTTCGTATGTGCCGATCCATAGGTAACCATCCAGCGTTTGTACGATAGCGTTGATAGAATTTTGCGGCAAACCATCTTTCACCTGCCAATGATCAATGATATACTGCGATAATCGTTTGGGTTCACCGGGAAGAATGTACGATTGGGCTGAAAGAACAACAGCGCCGCATAACAGCAAAGGAACATATTTTTTGAATATCCGTTTCACCATCACCGAAAAGATAACAGAAACCTTTCCGTTCTGCAAAAAGAAAAATTTATTCTGGGATAATACCGGCATAGTTATTTGGTAACAAGAATCTCGCATCTTATCGCGGGCTGCAAAAGATTTTTCACGGTCGGAGAGTAACTTTTTTCGTCCATTTCCGTTTGATACAGTAGCCCACCGAATTCATTCCATCATCACATCATTTATCAGGAGGAGATATGAAATACGCACATTTTGTTGTTATTGCACTGCTTGCGGTTTCATTTGCCGTTGCGGGAATGCCGGAGGGCAATACAACCGTTAATTGGGAGAAAGCAGAACAAAATTATATTGTGGCGTTACAATCGACCAATTCCGGAGTGCGAGCCAGCGCTGCTCTACAGATTCGCAAATATCATCTCACCGGCACAGTCGATGAATTAACGGAGTTATTGACCGAAGAAAAGGCAGAGAATGTAAAAATGTCCGTTGCATTAGCACTGATAAGCGTCGGAGGTCAACAAGGACGGAACGCCGTTGAACAAGCACTGAAAACTGAAGAAAGTGAACTTGTTGCAGAATTCTACAGAACAATACTGACGGCGCCGGTTACTG
>JBFMDF010000313.1:0-3185 GCA_040753935.1 Bacteroidota bacterium
AACATAAGAGTGGTTCCTGGGTTTGGCTTGAGCTGATAGGTACAAATTTGTTGACAGAACCGGCGATCAACGGCATTGTAATCAATTTTCGGGATATTACGTACCGCAAACAGGCTGAAGAACAACTTCATCAAATCAATCAACGGCTTAATCTTATTTCTCGTCTATCCAGTGAAATTGTCGGATGGCTGCCACTCGAAAAACAGACGCAAGGAATGCTCGTGCAGGTACAGCGCGCGTTCGACGTTGATGCGGTTGTTGTTCATCTTGTTGATGGACAGCAACTCAAACTCTTGTCGAGCATCGGCATTCCGCCGCCGCAACTTGCCGACACTATTCCGATGAACGACGGCATCGCTGACCGTATTCTAAAACAGAAACGACCGGTTGCGTACAAAGATGTTCGGGAAAGTTTTCCCGAAATAGTGGCAGCGAAGAAAGACCAGCAGTCGCCATCGTACGATTTTACATCCTATGCCGGCGCCCCGCTTATTATTGGGCACACCGTCGTCGGCATTATTGGGTTATACACGCAGACACGTGTGATGGAATTTTCTTCAACCGATTTGGAACACCTTCAGATTGTTGCTAACCACATTGCTGTTGCGGTAGCAAACAGCAAATTGTTTCAGGAAGTACGCCAACAAAACATTGAACTCACACAGCGCATTGAAGAACAAAAACGGACTGAACAACTGCTCAGGATCAGTGAAGAACGGTACCGCGCCTTTGTTGAACAAAGCTCCGAAGGGATCTACCGCACCGCATTTATGGAGCCCATTCCCATTTCGCTGCCGGTTGACGAACAAATTCGACGGATGTTTGAATTGGGGTACATTGCCGAATGTAACGTTGTGATGGCAAAAATGTACGGTTATACAGATGTAAAAGATGTGATAGGGAAAAAAATTCGTGACCTCCTTGTCGAAACCGACCCGCACAATGTCGAATACATGCGCACGTTCATCAAGAAAGGGTATAAATTCTTCGATGAAGAATCCCATGAACGCGATAAAGATGGTACAACCAAATACTTCCTGAATAACGGAATGGGAATCATCGAAAACGGCATGTGGCTTGGCGTGTGGGGATCGCAACGCGATATCACGGAACGAAAATTAGCGGAGAACGCACTCCGTGAGAGTGAAGAACGGTACCGTGCCCTGGTCGAGTTTTCGCCGAACGCTATCGCCGTGCATGTTAAAGGAGTGGTACAGTTTGTTAACCAAGCCGCTGTTCAACTGATGGGTGCAACACGATCGGAAGATCTGATCGGAAAACCGGCAATTGATTTTGTTCATCCCACCCAACGTGAAATGGTGATGAAGAGAATTTCAAAAGTGTATAACAGCGAAGCCGCACCGCCGCAAGAACAGCAGTGGATTCGTCTGGATGGCACAACGGTCGATGTTGAGGTTACTTCCATTCCGTTCATGTTCGAAGGAGAACCAGCGGCGCAGGTGATTGCGAGAGATATTACGGAGAGAAAACGGACAGAAGATTTACTGCGTGAATCGGAACTGCGTTTTCGATCGCTGTTTGAAAATGCAAAAGATGCCGTTTTTATTACCGATACCAAAACAGGCATCATCATTGATGCCAATGCAGAGGCCGAAAGACTGCTCAAGCGTCCGCGCACGGAAATCATCGGTTTGCACCACACGCAGATCCATCCTCCTGACAAAGTGGATGAAGCGATAAGTATTTTCAGAGAACAGATGCTGACCTTGGGAGAACGCGCCGTTGAGTTTGAAGTTATCAGTTCCGAAGGTGTACGCATTCCGGTTGAAATTAAAGCGAGCATCATACGGTTAGACAATCAACGTGTCGTTGCTCAAGGGATTTTCCGTGACATTACTGAGCGCACGCTGGCGGAAGCGGCTCTTCGACGCAGTGAGGAAAAATACCGTTCACTCTTCGAAGAATCGAAGGATGGTATCTACATCAGCACCTACGACGGACGGTTCATTGATGTCAATCCGGCTATGGTTGAACTGCTCGGTTACTCTTCAAGAGAAGAGATGCTGTCGCTGGACATTAAGCATGAAGTATATTTCAACCCTGCGGATAGAGAGAAATTTTTGGAGGCAATATCAAATAAATTATATGTGAAAGATTTGGAATTATCACTGCGAAGAAAAGACGGTTCCGAAGTGAATGTGTTGCTGACATCAACAGTAGAACGAAGTGACGATGGCACGCCGTTGTTCTATCGCGGCACTGTCAGGGATATTACCGAACGAAAGCGGCTGGAGGAGCAGTTGATTCAGGCACAGAAGATGGACAGTATCGGTACGCTTGCCGGCGGTATCGCGCACGATTTCAACAACCTGCTGGCAATGATTCTCGGTACCGCAGAGTTGATTCAACAGAAAGTGTCGGACAATCCGACAATTACCTCATATATCAAACGCATCATTGAAGCATCGAACCGAGGAGCGTCAATTTCACGTCAATTACTGCTTTTCTCCCGCCCTGAACATACTGAGTTACAGCCGTTGTCTGCCGCCGCGGTTATGGAACAACTGCAAGAATTTCTCACGCATTTTCTGCCGAAGAATATTTCGGTGAAAGCGGAGGTTGAAGACAAATCTGCAGTCATTATGGGCGATGACGGTCATTTGCACCAAGCCTTGATCAATTTAGCTCTTAATGCCCGTGATGCTATGCCGAATGGCGGTTTATTGACACTCGGGATGCGAGTGGTTGATGCCGACACTGTTCGTCATAAATTTCCCAACGCTGTCGATCAACGGTATGTGGCAATGAGCGTACGGGACACAGGAACGGGAATTGAAGCGCACCTCGTGCCGAGAATTTTTGAGCCGTTCTTCTCGACAAAAGAACGAGGCAAAGGAACGGGACTTGGTTTGGCGATTGTTCACGGCATTGTTCAACTGCATCACGGATACATTGATGTGGAAAGTGAACGGGGTGTCGGAACACAGTTTACAATTTACTTCCCGCTTTTGCCGGTAGAAGTTCACCACGAATCACCGGAGCATACGGTAATGAAACAACAAAACAGCGGTACAATTCTCGTCGTTGATGATGAAGAAATCCTCCGCGAAATTTTAGGAGAAAGTTTGCGGGACGAAGGATTTGAAGTTCTTCTTGCCTCCGACGGCTATGAAGCTCTTTCTGTCTATAAAGAACATCAGCACAGCGTCTCTCTGGTTATTACC
>JBFMDF010000314.1:0-3150 GCA_040753935.1 Bacteroidota bacterium
TACAGCAAACAACGTGCGGATGTGGACGGAGTCATCAATAATCAGCACAGAGACGTCTTCTAGTTTCATATTTATTCAATCAAAGTGTGGACCGGGTTACGCGTTGTATTTCTTCCAGGGTAGTTAATCCGGCAATAACTTTCTTTAAACCATCAAACCGAAGATCGCGGAACCCGTTCTTCACAGCTACTTCACGAATTTTTGTGAGTTTTGCGTTTTCATAGATCATATTTTGTATTTCTTCGGTAACGCTGAACACCTCATGGATGGCGATTCTGCCAATGTATCCTTGGTAATTACACTGTTGACAACCCACCGCGCGGAAAAACTTTGTCCGCCCTACTAGGCCGCTTAACCCCATGTGATACATCAGTTCGTCGCTTGGATTGTAGGCCTCCCTGCAATGAGGACAAAGTTTACGAACCAACCGTTGTGCTACCACTCCTGTAAGCGCGGGAGCAAGCCAGTATGGAGGAATGCCCATATTAATCAAGCGAGGAATAGCGCTGACTGCGTCATTCGTGTGTAATGTTGAAAGAACAAGATGCCCGGTCAACGCGGCCTCAGCAGCGATTGTCCCGGTTTCAGAATCGCGGATTTCACCAACTAACACAATGTCGGGGTCTTGGCGTAGAATTGCACGCAACGTATTAGCAAACGTAAGGTTTCGATCGGGATCGATGTTCACCTGATTAACCGTGTTCACTTTATATTCAACAGGATTCTCAACTGTAACGATATTTTTTTCTACAGATTTTATGTGATTGATAGCAGCGTACAACGTTGTGCTTTTTCCACTGCCGGTTGGTCCGGTAACTAACAGGAGACCATTTGGCTGACGTAACAGATATTCCAACAACGCCAGATTGTGCTGGGCAAAATCGAGATCTCTGATACTTTTGTCGATTGAACCTTTGCTCAGAATTCGAAGCACTATTTTTTCACCGTTGATCGTCGGCAAAGTATTGACGCGAAGATCAAAGGGACGGTTTTCAACCGTAAACGAAATGCGCCCATCCTGCGGTATGCGTTTTTCGAAGATATCCATCGCCGCTTTAGTTTTGATCACAGCGGCAAGTCCTTCAGCAATAGTGTTCGGGAATGAAGCAATACGCTGCAGAACACCATTGATACGGAAACGAAGTCGAACTTCGTGCTCAAATGGTTCAATGTGAATATCACTGGCACCAAACTTAACGGCGCGAAGGAATATTTCGTCCACCAGCATAATCAGTGGAGGAAATTCGCCAACCTGTTCTAATCGTTTTACTTCTTTTTCACCGCTACGTACTACATCCAGTTTCTCCAAATCAATTGCGTTTGCAATTCGCTTCAGTTCGTCGAACCCCCATTGCTGTATCTTCAGTGTCTCGTTAAAGTCGTTAATCTCAGCAACCACTGGAATTATTTTTTTCTCCGTGATTTTGGTCAGTTCTTCCAGTAGTTGCTTGTATGGTGGGTCAATGATGGCAACGGTAAGTTCGTTGCCGAATAGAAACATTGGAATTACCCTGTGTTCACGAATATACGAAGCAGGAATGATCTCTTTCGGAGCCGATCTTGATTCAGCATACAGCGTCATCTTAGGGATATTGAACGCTTCTCCGATGAGGCGGGCGACCTCTTGTTCAGAAAAGATTTTTGCGTCCACCAGTGCCTGAGCGATTCCATGGTTCATCCCATAGTTACTGGCAAAATCGACAAATCGATCCCACTGTTCTTTCGTCAGCACATTGTTCTTAAGGCAATAATCGCGGAATTGTATGTCTTCCTTGGCAAACATTATTCGAATAATGCATCGAGTTCTGATTGAGTAAAGGTACGAACAATTTTCTTTGCCACCAGTCGTTCACCTTCTTCAAGCAACTCGCTGATTTCAGCTTCATTCAATTGCGGAATATTAATAAAGCGGATTTGTTTCCCTTCGTTGATGATTGCGGCAATGGCTGTTGGTATTCGAGTACCGCATTTTCCGCAAAATTTATAAATCAATGGATTACCATGATGGCACGAGAGACAGGTCCATCCCAATTCTCTCCCACAGTCAACGCACTGAAAAGGAGGATCATAGTACTTTCTATTGCAGGAAGGGCAAGTATAATTTGGTGTAATCATTCGATGATCTGGAATTTTTTCAGCACCTCGAAGATTTTCTCGGGCTGATACGGTTTTAGGATGTAACCATTCGCTCCCGCGTCCTTTGCCTTTTGGACATCTTCAGCCGCTGAAATCGACGTCACCATAATCCCGACAAAATTAGGATTACGTTGCTTCATTTCTCTCAACGCTTCAACACCGCTCTTCTTCGGCATGACGTAATCAATAAAAACAACATCAGGGTTATATTCAGAAAATTTCTTGATAGCATCCTCGCCATCTTCGGCAAAGTCTACCGTCAGTTGCTTTTTACGAAGAAGGGCTGCAAGCAGTGTTCTGTTATATGCTGAGTCGTCAACGATAAGTACTTTTTTCATCGTTCCAATGTTATTCGACAGGAATTCCAATATGACCGAATGCCTTTTTGACTGCCGGAATCTCATCATCATAAAGATAGATAGATGACTCCATGGCATGATGATATATTTTCAATTTCGGTCTGTTTCCATGTTCTATCTCTACCTGAGCTATATCCTTGATGTTAATCGTTAGCGTACGATTTGTTAGTCGAAACGGCCTTTTAAATACAACCATCGACGGAAAGATTACTACCGAATGTACGGTCACGGCGTAGAAAATTCCCAGCAGAAGTACTATCAATGGAACCAGATACCATTGATATTCACCAAATATTTCTCCTGAGGGAGCATAAATGTAAAACGGAACTTCTACCAACAAAATAGCCGATACAACAATAAAAATTCCGTCCCATATAGTATCGAACCGTGAGTGGAATAGTGGTTTCATACTATTGTACTCTATTTATCTTATAATCTTTTCCAGTAATAACCACAGTGTATACAGGATATTTTTTGTTGCGTAATGGAACAATTCCATTGGCTTGAATTTGAAGGGCCTGGTCCTTTCCTACTTTTGTAATTTTATAGGTAGCTGTATAGGCCTTCTTTTTATTAGTATAGATTTCAGAGATGTTAAGATATTTCTCCAATGCTTTCGATCCTTTGACATCAGAGAAGGAACCTTCGCCACCCC
>JBFMDF010000315.1:0-3142 GCA_040753935.1 Bacteroidota bacterium
CGCCGCAGAGAATTTGAATTGAACCTTCGGGAAGAATCCGGGCATTGACAATCTCTTCAACAACTTTTTGTGCAACGTAACAGGTTGATGTTGCCGGTTTAATGATGCACGGCATCCCAGCAAGAAATGCCGGCGCAAACTTTTCCAACATTCCCCAGGTAGGAAAATTAAATGCGTTGATATGAACAGCAACTCCTTCCAATGGAACGCAGATATGCCGGCCGACAAACGTTCCTCCCTTCGAGAGTATCTCTGTTTCACCGTCAATATACACTGATTGATTTGGCAGTTCTTTTCTTCCTTTGCTGGCAAAAGTAAACAGCGTTCCAATGCCTCCATCCACATCAAACCATGCATCAGTTTTTGTCGCGCCGGTGTAATATGACAATGTGTAAAAAATCTCTTTCCGTTCTGTAAGATATTTCGCCAGTTCTTTGAGCATCAACGCTCGTTGATGAAAAGTGTATGAACGAATAGTCGGACCCACTTGTTCTCTTCCGTAGCGAAGCATCTGTCCGAAATCAATCCCTGCAGTATCGGCTTCAAAAATTTTTTCGCCGGTTACGGCGCTGAAAAGTGGAGTCGGATTTCCTATTCCTTCAATCCATTGACCGTATGCGTATGATTTGAGTTTCATTCTTTTTTTCGACGTAATTCTTTCCACGTTAAGTATACTTGTTCCTGTGTTGCTCTGTTCTTTGGTATTTTTCTCAGTGGCTGTACTGCTTTCATCGTCTTGCGAAGTTCACCCGGCAATGACTGATAAAGTTTTGTCCCTTCTGTTTTCCATTGAAGCATTTCGTCGGATACATCTTTAACAATCCTTGCCGGATTTCCAATGACGACAGAACGCGGCGGGATGTTCATTCCCGACGGAACAAACGTCAAAGCGCCAATAATCGAACCGTCACCAACATCCGCATTATCCATAACAACAGCGTTCATTCCAATAAGTACATTCTCACCGATATTCGCTCCGTGAATAACTGCGCCGTGACCGATGTGAGCATTCTTTTTCAGTGTAATGGATTTCCCCGGAAAGACGTGGATGACGCACGTTTCTTGTACATTGCATCCATCTTCAATGACAATTCCGCCCCAATCGCCGCGAAGAACAGCAGAAGGTCCAACATACACATCCTTCCCGATGATCACATTGCCGATGATTGTTGCCCGGGGATGAATGAAAGCAGATTTGTGGATAACAGGGATGAATCCTCTGAAAGAAAATATGTTTGAATTTTTCATCGTGGTTTTGCGAGAGCTACGGTTCGAAATCACACTCGTTCTATAATCGTCGCCATTCCTTGTCCCACTCCAACGCACATAGTGCAGAGTGCGTATTGTTTTTTCTGTTCCTGCAATTCTATCATTGCGGTACCAATTAATCTTGCGCCGGACATTCCCAGCGGATGTCCGAGAGCAATGGCGCCGCCGTTTGGATTAACGCGCGGATCATTGTCGGCAAGACCAAGACCACGCATCGAGGCAAGGCACTGTGCCGCAAATGCTTCGTTCATTTCGATGACCGATATTTCATCTAACGTCAGTCCGGCTTTCTTCAACACGGCTTGAGTTGCGGGTAATGGACCAATGCCCATAATCCGCGGTTCAACTCCAACCACTGACGATGTAACAAAGCGTGCGAGGGGTTTCAAATGAAATTTCTTTACCGCTTCTTCCGATGCGAGAAGCAAAGCGCAGGAACCGTCGTTCAATCCGGATGAGTTTCCTGCTGTTACAGTTCCGTTACCATCGGTTCGAAATGCCGGCTTTAGTTTGGAAAGTTTTTCAAGAGTCGTATCCGGTCTGGGAAATTCATCATCACCAACAATAGTCGTTTCTCTCTTGGTGGAAATCTCGATCGTGATGATTTCCTTAAAAAATCGTTGGCGTTTAATCGCGTGTGCTGTTTTCTGTTGAGACCAGAACGCAAACTGATCCTGCGCTTCGCGCGAGATGTTGAACTGCTCTGCAACATGTTCAGCCGTGCTTCCCATCGAATCAACGCCGTACCGCTCCTTCATTTTCGGATTGACAAAACGCCAACCCAAAGCGGTATCGTATATTTCCGGTGCACGGGAAAATGCTTCGGAAGGTTTTGCCATCACGTACGGCGCTCTCGACATGCTTTCCACGCCGCCGGCAATATACAGATTTCCATCGCCGACACGAATTTTGTTCGCCGCGTTGGCAACAGCACTCATTCCCGACGCACATAAACGATTGACGGTTTCTGCAGGCACTGTTACCGGAAGTCCGGCAAGAAGCGATGCCATGCGTGCTACATTGCGATTGTCTTCCCCTGCCTGATTTGCACAGCCGAAAATCACTTCGTTATACAATGAAGTTTCGATGTGAGGATAACGTTCAACAATCTTCTGAATGACAAATGCGGCAAGGTCATCTGTCCGGACAGACGACAACGCACCACCGTATTTGCCTATGGGCGTGCGAACAAAATCAATGATAAATACTTCGTTCATACTATTGTAGTGGAAATTCTTTCTGCGTTCTGTACACTACGCCGCGAAAATCACCGACGGGAGTTCCATCTTCTTTTGTGACGGAAACACGATACATGCCGACTTTTTCTGTTCGACTGACTTCGTGCGAGACAGCAATCAATACATCATTCTCATACACAGGATTGGGATACGCGATGCTCGCTTCAATGCTGACGGAGATTTTCCCGTGCGTATTGGAAGCACATGCCAACACGCTATCGGCAAGACTGAAGGTAATACCGCCGTGACACACGTTGAATCCGTTCAGCATTTCTTTTCTCACTTTCATTCGTGCGCTTACTTTCCCCGGCTCATGCACGGTTACTTCAATTCCCATCCACCGGCTGAACGGATCGTGTTCCATCATGTAGCGCACATTTTTTTCCGCAATTTCAAGAGGTGTCATCACAATGGCTTAAAATATTCAAACGGTTGGAAGCATGCATTGCAAAAGTAATATGATTTGCAGGCAGTAGATCCAAATTCGCTTTTGATTTGTGTATCGGTAGAGTTGCAATACGGACACGAAACCGGCATTTCTATTCTGAGAACTTCGCTCTGCGGTACCGGCGGCGCAATGCCATACTCTTTCAATTTTTGCCTTGCTGTTTCAGATATCCAGTCTGTCGTCCATG
>JBFMDF010000316.1:0-3109 GCA_040753935.1 Bacteroidota bacterium
TGCTTTCTTTCGTTGAAACTCACCTCGAATTTCATTACACTTCCACATCCACTCACAATCATTATAACCGCTATGCCACTGACATCAAAAGAGAGCCATATCGGCAAAGTAAAAAATTTGAGCAGTTCGTCTGTCGTCGTGTTGCTGGATGACGATCTGTTTACAATGGAACGAACGATTAACGGCAAGGTATACAAGGTCGGCCAGATTGGCGCGTTTATCATCTTACCGGTTGGCAATGTCGAAATCGTCGGTATTGTCAGTAGAGTGTACCAAGCCACAGAACTGAATCGAGAAATGGAAGCACAACTGATTGGTTCAGTTGTTGACGGAAAATTTCAAAAAGGTATCGTCGCGTATCCCGTCCTGGGAAACGATGTGTACATGACGACGGAAGAGGGCGTTGCGGCAGTCTTCGCTTCATTTTCACAGTTTGGCTTTGCGGTAGGAGATATTTCCGGATATGTTGGTGAACGACAGTACATCGATCCGAACAAATTTTTTGGGAAGCACATTGCCATTCTCGGTTCTTCCGGTTCCGGAAAGTCAACCACTGTTGCATCGCTCTTGCAGAAGATACAGATGTTTGAAAATACACACGTGATTATTCTCGATATTCACAATGAGTATGCCGCCGCATTTCGCGAGTACGGCAACCTCATCAACATCACCGAACTGGAAATGCCGTACTGGTTTATGAACTTTGAAGAGATGCGTGAAATGTTTGTCGATGAAAACGAAGCGTCAGCGCAAAGTCAAATTCAAATGCTGAAAGATCTCGTGTTGAATGCAAAGAAAGCGCGTAATCCTGAATTGCAATCAATCATTACCGTCGACTCTCCGGTGTATTATGATTTAAATGAGGTGCGCGCGAAATTTCAGTTCTTCGATACCGAACGTGTTTCCACCGGCGCGGGTGTGCGTGAAGGTCCCTTCTTCGGACAGTTCACACGATTTCTTGTCCGGTTGGACAGCAAGATGACCGATAAGCGGTACGAGTTCATGTTTCGGCCGCGCAAGTTCAAAGACTCCAACGCACTGAAGGACATTCTGAACAAACTGCTCGGCATCGAAGATAAAAAACAGATTACCGTAATCGATTTGAGTGGCGTTCCGTTTGACATTGTCAATACGATAGTGGCGCTGCTTGCCCGCACAGTCTTCGATTTCAATTTCTGGAATAAAAACAAAGCTGATTTTCCTGTGTTGCTGTTGTTTGAAGAAGCGCACAACTACCTTCCGCAGGTGGCTACGCAGTACAACCGCGCCGCCAGAAAAATTGTGGAACGGATTGCAAAAGAAGGACGCAAATACGGCGTCTGTTGTATGATTGTCAGTCAGCGTCCTTCTGAACTGTCGGAAACAATTCTTTCGCAGTGCAACAACTTCGTTATTCTGCGGTTGACAAACCCGAACGATCAAAATTTCGTAAAGAAATTAGTGCCAGATGCCTTTGCCGGCATGTTCGACGTTCTTCCGGCTATGCGGCAAGGCGAAGCGTTATTTGTCGGCGATGCGACCGCGCTGCCGTCGCGCGTACAATTAGACTTTCCTCAACCTCCCCCAAACAGTTCAGACATTATGTTTTACGATAAATGGGTTGCGGCTGAGAAACCCACCAACGTGTCGGAAGTGGTTGACCGCTGGTGGAAGCAGGAAAGAGATTAACGAACACCTTACAAAGATTCTACACCTTCACAAATTACCGTACATGATGAAGAACCGCCTAGAGTTGAAAATACTCCTTCTCATTATTCTTGTTCTCATCGTCGGATTTGGAACGTACGTTATCATTTCCATCAATCGCGAATCGGAAGCGCTGCTGGAACAACAGCGAGAAAAAGCGCGTTTGTTTAGTGAAACGGTAATGGTAGGAATACGAAACGTCATGCTCTCCGGTAAAGCGCCGTTTGCCGCAGAATTGGTGAACGACGCGCGCGAAAATCTAAAATTCGGTACCCTGCGCGTGTATGATAATACCGCAAAAGAAGTGTTTCCTGACGAAGGACGCGGCATTGTGCGCAATGCCGGAGATGACAACGTCCGCCGGGCGCTTGAACAGCAAATGGAAGTAATGTTTGTACGGCATGATACTTCAGGGCAGGAAATTGTTCGTATTGAACCGTTGTTGAATGAGCGTGAATGCCAGCAGTGTCACGCTGCCAATCATACCGTACGCGGAGTGACCCGCCTTGTGCTCAATCCTCAACTGATGGAAGCCCATGCGAAAGATATGGAATCGAATGACATGGCGCACACACAGCGCGAAGTAACCGAAATCATCAGCAACACACTGACATCATCATTCCGCACCATTATGTTGGCCGGACAAGGAGAGTTGATGGATACGCTGGTGACACGAACGTCCCGTCTTCCGTTCATCAACAGAATTAACGTTTACGATCGATTCGGTGCCGTCCATTTTGGAGATGAAGAAGATGCGACAGTGGAAGATTCAATCTTCAGTGCGATTGAACGAGCAGAGCCAATCATCTATGCAGAAAAAAACAACAGCGCTATCACACGGCTGATACCGCTTCGCAACGAGGAACGGTGTCAGGTCTGTCACGGTTCAAAAAGCCAATGGCGCGGTGTACTGGAAGTTTCTGTGAAAGTCCATCAACTGAAAATAAAACCGGCTGACCTTGAACAGCAATTAACACAAATGTTACAGCAAACCATCGGCGTCGGCTTTCGCAGTATCATGCTGGTCGGCAAGGGTAGTTATGCACGCACCTTCATCAATGAAGTACGCGCCATTAACGCCGTGAAAGATCTCCGCGTGTTCGATAAAGATGCGAATGAACGATTTGTCAACGTTACAACGAAAGACCACGGCATTGACTTTGTCCGGAAGGCATTAGAGAAAGATACCATTATCGAAGCAATGCAATGGATAGAGGGAGAAGAGTATCTCGTGCGGTACTCCACACTCCACAACGAAAAACGGTGTCAGGTTTGTCACGGAGACGACCACACGATTCGCGGCGTGGTCGGAGTAACGTCGTCAATGGCGCAAATCAATGCTACTATTGAGCGGAACAAACTGATTTCAACAATTGCCGGCGCGGTTACCATTCTTCTGGTATGGCTTGTGCTTCGAACTTTT
>JBFMDF010000317.1:0-3105 GCA_040753935.1 Bacteroidota bacterium
TATGCCGTCGCTGTCGTGCGATGCTGATCCATCAAGAATAAGTAGATCACCCAGCGCTATGTCCGAAGGAATATTCCACACAATGACAGGTGGTTCATTGACTTGTATTTTTTTGGTGATGACAGCGGTATTGCAATTTGATGCTGACGCAATTCTCATTGTCAGCGTTACGGGATACGTTCCTGATTTTTTGAATTGAAATTCTTTCTTCTCAAGCGAAACGGCAGTCATTGTTGTTTCCTGCCCAATCTTCCATTCAATGGAGGTTATTGTACCATTCGGTTTTGATATTGCCGGATCAACGGTGACAACTTCACCAATACTTGCTCGCTCTTTCATAGTAAAGTCAGCTGAAGGTCCTTCAATAACTCTGATGGTGGATGTTGCCTGACTTACCCTGCTGCATTTGCCGGTACCCGCGCCGATAACGGTAAGCGTAACAAAATAAGTTCCCGGTTTCGTGTACGCATGCGAAACTTTACTGCCGAATGAGGTAATGCCGTCACCAAAATCCCACGTGTACGAACCAAGCAAACCGTTGGGATCGCTACTTTTTGTTCCGTCAAATTCCACCGGTACATTAACACACACTGTAGTATCAGTAATATTTTGAACGGCAATGGGCGACCCTTCAACAATAATTGGAATAGTTGCCGTTGTCGGTTGTTCCGCAACACCATCATCAAGTAACAGTGTTACGGAATAGAACCCCGGCTTTGTGTACGAGTGCGCAGGATTTGTTTCGGTCGAAGTTGTGCCATCACCAAAATCCCATCGTGTGGAGATGGCATCACCATCAGGATCATACGAAAGCGACCCGTTGAATAAAATGGTTTGTCCAGTGCACGAGTACATCAACGAATCAACAACAGCAACAGGGGGACGATTGACCAGAATTTTAATTGTCTCGCGCGTGATGCTGTTCTTTTTTCCCTGCCCGTCGTTTGCTGTCAGCGTTACAAAGTACACACCGCCGCCGGGGGCATCCCAATAGAACGATGCTTGATGTACTTTCGTGCGGTTAGGAAGAAGCCACTCAAAATTTATTGCCTGCTGATCAACATCGTAACTGGAACTTGCATCAAGCAAAATTCGGCGGGAGTTAGAACGAATGGTTGTTGTCGTTACAATAATGGGGGGTGAATTGACAAGGATAGAACTTTCGCTTGATTGTACAGAGTTTGAACATCCGGATTCATCATCAACAATGGCAGTAACGTTGTACTTACCTGGTTTTGAAAAAGTTCTTGTTACTTTTATTCCGGTTGCGGTAACGCCGTCGGAAAATTTCCATGTGATTTTTTTTAGTGTGCGAGTTTCTTTATCTGTTGAAGCGCTTGCATCGAATGTCACCGGAACGTTTGGCTCGGCTACCGCAGGAATCATTTTCCATTTTGGCGTAGGGGGATAATTGACGTGAAGTAACATCGTCTTCAGCCCAACTGCATCATCAAATCCTGAATTGTCTTTTACTCGCAGTGCAACGGCATAATCTCCCGGCTCTTCAAATTTCAATTCTGCACGAGCGCCGCTTGCAACTTCCTTTCCGTTGATGAACCAGGTGTATGCTGAAATTTCGCCGTCGGCATCCGTGCTTGCACTTCCGTCCACCACAAGCGGTCTATGCGGTTCCCATATTTTTGGAATGGTAAATTTAGCGGTTGGATAACGGTTGATAACCAGTTCGTGCGTTGTTGACTGAATCGAATTCGATTGATGTTGAAGGTCGTTCACTGTTAAGACGATGTTATAGCGCCCGCTTTGCTGATAGGTATGTGTTACAATTTTGCCGGAATCGGAAGAGCCGTCGCCAAAATTCCAGAAATATTTCAACGTCGTGTTGTCGTTATCCGTTGTCTGTTCGGCCGACATTCTTTGTCGTGCGGCAGTTGATCGTGCGTTTGCGGTAATAACAGGAAGTGGTGGGGCGTTGATATGAATTTTTTGAGTGATACTGTTCACTGAATTCGAAACACCTTCGCCATCGTCGGCTGTAAGGGTAACGGTATAATCACCCGGTTCCTGAAAGACAATTTTGGCTTGTTCACCTTCAGCCGAAATTCCATTACTTGTTGACCATGTATAGTGTAACGACGAGTTGTCGGCATCGGTTGATCGACGCGCGTCGAGCACTATAGTATCTCCCGGCGCCATTTGTCGGTTGAGATGAAAGACAGGCACTGGCGCTGCATTAACGCGGTAAGTAACAGTAGTTGTGTATGAAGCATTTGTGGTGTTTGTGTTGTCGTTTACCATTACCGAGAGATTATACGTTCCTGCGTTGCGATGGTGCACAGTAACAGAACGGGAGCGCAGATTTCCTGAAATACCTGTGCCGCTCCACAAAAATGTTAATGTATCATTATCGTTATCGACCACATTTTTGACAGCGAATGTTACTGGTTCATCTCTTCCAAAAATTGTCGGGCCATCAATCTCAGCATAGGGTTGCGCATTGATACGGACAGTAGTCATTGCCGTATCTTCCGTACAGGAAGATTGTAATGCTCCGTCATTCACCACCAATTTGACGGAGTATTCAGTCGGTAATACGCTGGAAAGTTGAAGTGTTGGTTCATCGCTTCTATATTCACCGTTGACAAACCATCGGAATTTGAGCCGTCCTTTTTCACGATCGGAAGAACGAATTGCCGAAAGGGTGATAATTTCGCCCGGTGATGCAACTGTTTTATCCGTTGTAATGACGGCAACCGGAGGCGCATTTACCTGTACAGAAATTTTTTCAGTCCAGAATTTTGGAAAGTAAATTCCGTTGGTTGGTACCAGCAGTGTAACAACATAGTGTCCGGGTTTTCCAAAATTAATTTCAGAAGAATCTCCACCATACGTTTTCTTATTGAATATCCACAGGGGCGATGCCTGTTGAAGATTGCGTTTCGTTGATTCATTCAACAGTAATGTTACGCTGTAACATTCAGAACCAGGCTGTTGCAGTGCTGTTATCGTCGGCTTCTCCGGCTTGCGGATGACTGTTGGCTTCAATTCCCACAACACAGGAGATGTAGATCCCTTAATAACCAGATTATTAATTTTTTGAAGTGAACCGCTGAGTACTACACCAAATGAATTTGGAATTCCTTCCAT
>JBFMDF010000318.1:0-3090 GCA_040753935.1 Bacteroidota bacterium
GTGCATCGTTTGTACCGTGTCCTAAACTATACGCCGCAGAGGAAATAAGCTGACCGACGCGAAAAAATTTATCAACTTTTCTAACGTTCCAATTTCTAAATATCCATGTGACAGTGACCATCAAAATAAATGCCACCACCAAACCAATAGTGGGTGAGAGGAAGATAAAAATGACAACCTTTGTGATGCCCTCAAAATTCAATGCACTCAATCCTGCTTTGTACAATCCTGCCCCCGCAATTCCGCCGATAAGTGCGTGAGAAACGCTGATGGGATAGCCATACTTAGTGCAAACATGAGTCCAAATAATAGCTCCAATGAGAGCGGTGAGAACAAATTCAGGAGTTATAATCTTCGGATCAACGATTCCTTTGCCGATTGTTGTTGCCACCGCTACCCCGAAACCAAATGCCGCCACGAAATTAAAAAATGCCGCCCACAACACAGCTAAACGTGGAGAAAGTACTTTGGTAGAAACAACTGTTGCAATTGAATTTGCCGCATCGTTCATGCCGTTTAAAAAGTCGAACAGCAGTGCGACCGCAATGATGAAGATAACGTAAAGATCCATTGCCGATCGTCCTTTCTTACGCTTGTTTAATCATAATGGCTTCAAGGACGTTAGCAACGTCTTCGCATTTATCCGTTGCAGTTTCTAGCGACACTAGAACTTCTTTATTCTTAATCAATTCGATGGCATTCTCTTCATTGTCAAACAACTCGGCGATGGATTGATCGAAAATTGTGTCAGCATCGTTTTCGTATTGGTTTATTTTCTGGAGGATTTTGTTGAGGTCGTCAATGCGTCGGAAGTCGGAAAGCAAAGTGATTCCGCGTTGAATTTCAATAGCCGATTGATAGATGATATCGGTAAGCCGCTGAATGTCAGCAGAGTTTTTCTTGATTTTGTAGAGGTGAAATCTGTTGGCGCTGCCATCAATGTAGTCAATCACGTCATCTAACATTGAGGCAAGTGTGTGAATATCTTCTCTGTCGAATGGCGTAACAAACGACCCATTCAGTTCTGTAAAAATTTCGTGAGTGATGGAATCTCCCTTGTGTTCCAATTCTTTTATTTTCTCAACAGTGGACTGCCGCTCACTTTTTGATAAACTCGGCAACGTTCGCAGTGTTTCAGCGGCTTCCACCATTGTGCGAGCAAGGTTATCGAAGAGAACAAAAAATTTTTCGTCATGGGGGAGTAGTGATTGAATTATTCGGTCGAGTCTCATAGAAACACCACTGATTATGTTTTTGATAGGATTTGTAAAATTTTGCGTCTAAACTTAAACAACATTCTCCACAAAAGAAAGGTGAATTTGCGTTAAGAAATTGTTATGATTTTTTTTCGCTCATTGAAATTACAGTTTCTTTACACTACTTTTCAGTCAGAAAGTACTTTTTCCCATCTACCATACACGAGACTGTCTATGAAACAATCCCGTCGTTCCTTTCTTACGAAATCATTGTTAGCAACCGGCACCGCTGCAGTGCTGAATCCGTTCAGTGCCGTGCCGCAGTTTAACATTAACACAAAGACAAATAAAAAATTAACACTGACTTATAGACCATACACTCTGGAATTACGACATACATTTACCGTTTCTGCTATGAGCAGAACTACAACGCCGGCGGTGTTGACGGAGATTGAGTATGATGGAGTAGTAGGGTACGGAGAAGCGGCGATGCCCCCATATTTGGGAGAGTCGCAAGAAAGTGTAATAGCATTTTTGAAACGCGTTGATCTTTCGAAATATGCTAATCCGTTCGACTTAGAAACTATTCTTACCGATATCGATGCTCTTGCATTTCACAACACCTCGGCAAAAGCGGCAATTGATATTGCACTCCACGATCTGGTTGGGAAATTGATGGGACAGCCATGGTATAACATTTGGGGCTTTAATAAAGAAAAGGCGCCATATACAACCTTTACTATCGGTATTGACAAGGCGGATGTGGTGAGAGAGAAAACAAAAGAGGCAGCAGGATTCAAAATTCTGAAAGTAAAATTGGGAAAAGAGAATGACAAAGAAATGATTCAAACGATCCGTTCGGTTACCGATGTGCCGTTGACCGCAGACCCGAATCAGGGGTGGCGAGATAAGTTTTACGCACTGGATATGGTTCATTGGTTGAAGGAACAAGGTGTTCAATATGTTGAACAGCCAATGCCGAAAGAATGGTACGATGAACACGCTTGGCTCACTGAACGAAGTCCTCTGCCAATTCTTGCAGATGAAAGTTGTCAGCGATTGAGCGACATCAATAAAATTAAAGGGGCATATAATGGCATCGTTATTAAGCTGATGAAATGCACCGGGATGCGTGAAGCGCACAAAATGCTAACACTTGCTAAAGCGTTCAATATGAAAGTGTTGATTGGCTGCATGACCGAAACTTCGTGTGCTATTTCTGCCGCGTCCCATTTATCTCCTGCGTGTGATTGGGCTGATCTTGATGGAATGCTGCTCATTAAAAATGATTTGTTTGCCGGTACGATAGTAAAAGAGGGAAAATTAGTACTGAGCGGGTTGCCGGGTATTGGGGTAAAGAAGATTGGGTAGAAAAAGAGATTGTCAGAAGAGTAAGAGATCGAGGTTTTCTTACAATCCATAATATCCTTCATCCTTTTTTGCGGAATTCAAACATCAACACAAATTTGATAGTTGTTCAAAAAGCTGAATTGACTTTGCTGAGGCAAGTGTTTACTTTAGAGGAGGAGGTTCGAATATGGCGAAAAAAAAATATACCGTACTGATAGAAAGAGATGAGAATGGCTGGTTAGTTTCAGATGTAGTCGAATTATATGGCTGCCATACACAAGCAAAAACAATGGATGAATTGCTGGCTCGTACCAAAGAAGCAATTGAAGGATACCTCGAGAGTGAACGGTCACCCGAGAGTGTTGCAATAGAATTTGTGGGTGTTCAACAAATCGAGGTGTAACCGTGCCTCCTCTTCCAATACTTTCGGGGAAGAAATTAGTAAAAATTATTGTAAAATTTGGTTTTGTTCATATTCATACAAAAGGAAGTCATTTTATCGAAATTTCTGAACAATTGTTTGTAAACAAGCAAAAGTCACACT
>JBFMDF010000319.1:0-3078 GCA_040753935.1 Bacteroidota bacterium
ACATTTTTTTCCATGTTCCAATGGCATGGACAGCCGTGCTGGCATTTTTCATGTCGATGTTCTACGGAATCAGGTATTTAATGACAAAAGATCAAGATTACGATCTTCGCTCCGTTTCTTCGGCGGGATTAGGATTGATGTTTTGTCTGCTGGCAACGGTAACCGGTTCGATTTGGGCAAAATTCAACTGGGGTTCGTTTTGGAATTGGGACCCTCGTGAGACTTCAATTTTTATTTTATTGCTTATCTACGGGGCGTATTTTGTGTTGCGTTCTGCTATTGAAGATGAAGAAAAGCGATCGTCACTGTCATCGGTATACTCCATTATTGCCGGAATCACCGCTCCCTTCTTTATTTTTGTGATGCCAAGAATCATGTCGGGCTTACATCCCGGTTCATTAGGCGACGAGCAAGGGAAAGGGCCTGTTCTTGAGATGAAAATGTCACCGAATATGCTGACGATTTTTTTTGCATCACTCATCGGTTTTACGCTATTGTATTATTGGATGTATTCGCTGCGCATTCGCGCTGCACGACTTGAAAAACAACTTCAAACAATCGAGTAAGATATGGAACAATTCCTTCACGACAATCAACTGTACATTGTGCTCATCATTGTACTCACCATTTGGTTCGGGTTTTTATTTTACCTGTTCCGATTAGATGCTAAACTTAAGAAATTGGAAACCATTGTTAAGAAAGAGGAGTGACGATATGAAAGCAAAAATTATCGCCGGAGTTATCATTATTATTGCCGCACTTGTTTTTGGCGCCATGACGTTTATCGACAGCAATATTGAATACACCGATTTTGCGAAAGCGGAAGCGCTGGCAAAGAAAGTGCAGGTAAAAGGAAAGTGGGTAGCCGAGAAAGAAACGAAGTTCGACGCGGCAAACTCACAATTCATTTTTTATATGGTAGATGACAACAACAGAGAATGCAAAGTAGTGTTGGACGGGGGAAAGCCGAATAACTTTGAAATAGCTTCTGAAATAGTTGCTAAAGGACGATTTAAAGATGGCTACTTTCACGCCAACGAAGTGCTCACCAAATGTCCTTCAAAATATGAGGGCGATGGTACGGCGGTAAAGAAAACATTATAGTTTTCGCATGTTGACCGCCAATGATAAATAAATCAAGAAAGTGAGTTCGTTAATGTTAGGTGCAATTTTAGTCAAGTTGACGTTTGCCGCTGCTATCGCGGCAACAATTCTGTACATCCTACAGCATAGAAAAGCCAACGATGACATTCTTCGCTTAGCGCGGATGTTTTATCTTGGTTCTGTTGCAGGAATAGTTGCAGTAGCGGCATTACTCTTATACTATATTCTCACACATCAATTTCATTATTACTACGTGTGGAGTTACAGTTCGACTGACCTTCCCTTGTCGCTGTTGATTTCAACACTGTATGCCGGACAAGAAGGAAGTTTTTTACTGTGGGCGATGTTTACCGGTATCATCGGTGTGTTTCTTCTGCGTTATTCATCAAAAAAGGGATACGAGCCGGAGTTAATGTCTATCTACACCGCCATCTTCAGTTTTCTGATTTTAATGCTTGTTGTAAAAAATCCCTTCAAATTTATCTGGGAACAATTTCCTGATGAATTATTAAAAGTTGGGGTGGCACCTACGGACGGCATGAATTTCATGTGGGTTGATCAAGCCCGTGGATTATGGGCGCAGATTCCTGTTGAAGGGAAAGGATTGAATCCGCTGTTGCAAAATTACTGGATGGTTATTCATCCGCCGATCTTGTTTATTGGTTTCACTTCGATGTCCATTCCGTTCGCCTATGCAGTAGCTGCAATGTTGAAACGAGATTATGTCAGTTGGATACGAGTTGCGACACCATGGACGGTATTTGGTTCGCTAGCGCTCGGCACAGGAATTATTCTTGGCGGCTATTGGGCGTATGAAACACTCGGGTGGGGTGGCTATTGGGGATGGGATCCGGTGGAAAATTCATCTCTGGTGCCATGGCTTGTGTGTGTTGCATCAATTCATACAATGTTGGCACAGCGGAAAAACGGCAGTTACATTAAAACAAATTTTATCCTCAGCATGTTTTGCTTCATTCTGGTCTTGTATTCAACATTTCTTACACGAAGCGGCGTGTTAGGCGAAACATCGGTGCATTCATTTGTTGATCCCGGTATGTGGGTCTATTGGCTTTTGTTGCTCGTTATCGGAACATTTACTGCAGTCGGTTTCGGTTTGCTGGCGATGCGCTGGAAAGAAATCCCCGTTGTTCAAGTAGAACATTCATTTTTCTCGCGTGAGTTTGCATTGTTTCTTGGGGCTTCAGCGTTAGTGTTTGCATCAATTTTTATTTTAATCGGCACTTCATCGCCCATTATCACCAACATCATTAAAGGGAAAACTTCTGCCGTTGATCCTTCATTCTATGTGACGACAACACTTCCTCTCGGTGTTGCCATTGCTTTGCTTGCGGGATTAGGACAGTTGCTGTGGTGGAAAAATTCGAAATCGGAGACGCTATTGAAGCAATTGCGGTTCCCTTCACTTTTTGCGTTGTTGTTCACTGTTGTAACATTCTTTCTCGGAGCGCACCATATCGCAATGCTCATTTTCATCTTTGCATCTGCATTTGCCCTCTTTGTTAACCTTAGTGTAGGTTACAGAATAATGCAGGGGAATCTAAAAATGGCTGGTGGGGCAGTTACTCATATCGGTATTGCGTTGATGTTTCTCGGTTTTGTTTTTTCATCAAAGTACGATGATGTTAAGACGGTAAATTTAGAACAAGGGAAGGCAGTTGAAGTACTCGGTTATACGTTGAAGTATGTCGGCTATCAGCCACTGGAGCGTGGACGTTTTGCATTTAATGTGGAAGTTCAGAAGGACGGAGAAACATTCGTAGTAGCGCCGGTGATGTTTAAGGAAAGTGAAGAAGGGGCGCTTATTCGTAATCCCGATATCGTCAATTTGTTGACAAAAGATTTTTATGTTTCGCCGCTCTCTTTAGAGGCTGGTGAACAAGAACACGCTCAAAATGAAATTACCGTATATGAACGTGAACCGCTAAACATTGCCGGCATGACGATACGCTATCT
>JBFMDF010000320.1:0-3077 GCA_040753935.1 Bacteroidota bacterium
CGCATGAAGAAGTAGTGAAATTCAAAATTAAATTTAGGGGTGATGTACGGATTAGGATATTGCTCGAATGGTAAACTAATATTCAAACCAATCGATTCTCCTTTCGCCAACATTGCCCCTTTGTTTGCCGCTTCCATGATACCAGGGCCTCCGCCGGAACAAACTAACAGTCGATTTTTTTCTTTCAGTTTTTTCGACCAAACTGTAATAAGTCGTGAAAGTTCCGTTGCATCTTCATAGTACTGCGACATCTCTACCGCAATTTCGGCTTTAAGGAGTTGCTGATGATATTCTTTCGAGTGAACATTTTTTCCTGTTCCGTTTTTGGCAAGCCGGCGAAGTTCTCTGATTGCTTCGTTTCTGGGTTTGATTCGAGCTGAACCGAAGAATACAATTGTATCTTTGACATTGTAATAGGTAAAACGACTCAATGGTTCGAGAAACTCTGAGAGTATTCTTATCGGTCGGGCGTCTTTTCCTCCGAGAAAGGCGGCATTTTTATATGCTTTGGGAGCTTTCACAAGTTTTTGTTTTGTCATTGTTTAACTCACAATTTTTGAAGCAATGAGTGATACAAGATGCTCGAGATATCGTTTATCGATATTATCAAAACTATTGTATGAATAGCTGTCAATATCGAGCACACCGATTGGCTCACCGAGATGAATGATTGGCACTACTATCTCAGATTTCGAATTCCCATCGCAGTAAATATGTCCCGGAAATTGCTCTACATCCGGTACAACAATTGTTTCTTTTCGTTGAAACGAAGTTCCACAAACACCTTTACCAATTCCGATGCGTGTGCAGGCGATTTTACCTTGAAAGGGACCCAACACAAGTTCGTTCGATTTTTTGTCAAAAAGATAAAAACCAACCCAAGAATAATTGCCGAACGTTTGTTTTAATGCCGCAACAATATTTGCCATATTGGCAACTGAGTTTACTTCATCGTTGACGAGTGCAAGAATTTGAGGGATCAGTTCTTCATACTGTTTTTCTTTAACATCTGATGTTACTTTAATTTCTTCCATATTTTTTAGTGTAAAATGCTTTTTCAATTGTTAGTTGCTTTCCGCTTTCAGTACGGAGAACAGAACTGTTTACCGCATACTTTAGACGAACAACCGCAAGGCCAATGTTCTCACTCTCAATATGCGTAACATTGGTGATTGTTCCGATTTCTTTTTTTTCTTCATCTAGCAATTTTTCGCACTCTAGAATATCATCTTTGGAACTAATGAGGCATAATGTTCGCTGTACTTTGTTGTATGTGTCGAGACGTGCAATAACTTCCTGACCGATGTAACATCCTTTGGTAAAACTAATCCAGTCCCATAGATTTAATTCTAAAGGATTAAATTCGTGTGCAAGTTTTTTTTGAAGAGCAGGGATTCCATGTTCTATTCTCCACTGTTCAAATGATTGTTCCAGCGGCGGAATAGCGTATTGATTCGTACCAGGAAGAATCAATCCTGCCGGAACGCCAAAGTAATCTATTTGACAGAATACGTTGATGTCATTTTCAGGATGAAGAATCAAATCGAAAGAAAATTGATCACTGATATTTTTCAGTTGAATATCCTCCATGATAATGAACTTATTCAGCCACGACAGTACTTCATTACCAAGTGTGTCATTGCACATCAACAGAAGATCGTCTCCACGATGAAGAACCCATACAGCATCAATCAATTTTCCCTTTTCTGTAATAAGAAGCGTCTTTTGAGTATCGTTTTTTTTGAACGAATGAAAGTCGTTCGTCGTAATTCGCTGCAGAAAATCGACCGCATCCTTTCCTACCATCTGAAGGACAGCAAGTGGAAAATTTTTGATAAGTCTCTGTCGTGTCTCGCTATGGATGGAAAATTTGTCCATCATAAATTTTGGTTTACAAACCTCTGCAGTGAATTGAAATAAAGATCGTTTGTCTTTTCAATATCAATTGTTACTTCGTTATTAATCTTTGCCGCTAACTCTGCGGTAACGGTACCCAGTTTTGTACACGGAACGCCGTATTGTTCCGCAATCTGTTGGATTGTGGAAACACTTCGTTCATCTGCTGTAATAACAATACGTGATTGGTCTTCGCCGAATAAGAGTCGATGTAATGGGAGTGAATCAGCCTGCATGGTAACTGTAAAACCGAATTTCTTTTTACCGATAATTGAACTTTCAAGTAGTGATACTATCAAGCCACCGTCTGACACATCGTGTGCTGAGTTTACAAGACCGCTGCGAATCAATTCAAGTGCACATTGTTGCAGTTTCACTTCAACCGCCAAATCGAAATACGGCGCATCACCTGCCGTCAAACCGTACTCCTGAAAAAGAAATTCGCTTCCCGAAATATCGCCACGATTTGTACCCAAAAGACAAATTACATCGCCGACATTTTTGAAATCTGCCGTCATCACATGAGATGCACTTTCGATAATACCCAACATACCAATCGTCGGTGTAGGAAATACTGCCGCTTGAGGACTTTCGTTATAGAAACTGACATTGCCGCCGGTGACCGGAGTTTCTAATGCTAAACATGCTTCCCGCATTCCTGCAATAGCTTCTGTGAATTGCCAATAAATTTCGGGCTTATAAGGGTTTCCAAAGTTCAAGCAATTAGTGATTGCAATTGGCTTCCCCCCGCTACAAACAACATTACGTGCAGATTCGGCAACGGCAATTGCCGCACCTTTACGTGGATTGAGATACACATAGCGGGCATTACAATCGGTTTTTACTGCCAATAATTTGTCCGATTTTTTTATGCGAATAACAGCGGCATCGGAACCGGGAAGTACCACAGTATTTGTTCGTACCATCGAATCATACTGTTCATACACCCATCGTTTGCTGGCGATGTTGGGCGATTGCATGAGTTTATAAACCGAGTCTAAGATACTTTTTGGCGGGGGGAGCACTGTTGTATCAAGAGCACGTGTATCTTTCAAATATGCCGGCTCTTTTGTTTCGCGAATATATACCGGGGCTCCTCCGCCAAGAACACATGATTCTGCAGGAACTTCAGCTTTGAGTACCCCATGATGAAACACTCTCACCATCCCGTCATTGGTTAC
>JBFMDF010000321.1:0-3075 GCA_040753935.1 Bacteroidota bacterium
ATGACCAATACGGCGGTTTTATGTCTCGCATTATGCTGGGCGAAGCCATTCGCACAAAATTTACCTCCTTAACGCTTGATAAAGCGCGGTTCAACGGAATTCGCTGGGATGCCGCAACGAACAAATATCGGGGAACAGTCCTTGCTTCTCGTGTTTCCGATCCTGTCAGGATTCGGTTTGACGCTTCGGCTCTTCCCAACTCCATTGCACGACCCAGAGATTGGTCTGTGTATCTTTTTGGCGGGCATGCCGAAGCCGATGTGGGAGATATCTTAACGGTTGGCGCAACATATGTCAATCAACATCAGCGGCACAGCAGTATCAACAGCAGTTCCAGTTCGATGAAAGGAGATGTCTCCAACGCTGTTCCTCGCATCATCTTCATTCGTATTCGTGACGACTCTCCGAATGACCTGTCGGGTCCAGTGTTGTTTGGTCCGCCGAAGGTAATTATTAAAAGCGTTGCTGATTCGATAGGTCGCGAGCGCCCTACGGTGAATATTAACGGCAGGGTACCAAGTCAAACGGCAACGACGCTGAATGATCCGATTCAGTACTACGTGTTTAAAGATTTTTCCATTACTGAACGGCTCTACACCGAAGGGGCAACATTCTTTGAAGATCCAATTCTTGGACCGGTGCCGTTCAACCAAACATCGTACAATTCATACCGATACAACTACGGAAACATCATTCCACCGACATACCCTGTAGAAATTCGCGGTACTTCAAATTTAGTCTTTGCCTTCATCATGCCGTTTTACACCGAAGGGGTGACGTTCCAAATTTTACTGGCAAATGATTATGCAATCGACGCTGCACATGATTGGGTATTGCAGCGCGATGAATATCCTGTTGAGCAACTGAATTTATATCCCAACCATACGGACAGCACCCGTCTTGGCAGGCCGACACAATTTTTTACTGTTGAACGTGCTCAGGGAAACGTGCAGGATGGATCGAATAAAAAGTGGGTCACGTATTCGTATGGATTGAATACCGGGATGCAGATTTACGGATTAAACTTTAAGTTCAGTTGGATGGGTTTTGACATTGAAGGAGAGTTCAATCGCAGTTCGTCGTATCGTAAATATCCGCTGTTAAGAGCCCCGTATCAAGAATTGACGGGCAATGCTTTCTTCATTCGCGGAACCAAAAAAATCGGACGATTAACGCTCGGCGGAGAACGCTATCGCATTGAGCCATGGTACGGCACGGCATTAGATATTTACATGCTTGAAAACAGTTTTTACAGTTCACCCGGCGCTCAAGGAACAATTACCTACAATCCGCCGGACCAGTATGGATATACTGCCGACGATATCAACAAGACACGAACCGACGGTTTGTTGCCCGGCGGTGCATACTTTGCATTGGTTGACGATAATGATGATAATGATCGATGGGAAGATGGATTTTACTTTTACAATGCAAAACCCAATACCGCATTTCCGCGAAATACCGATGTGCTGAATCCGAATCCTGTAGATGTGAATCCTTACTCGCTCGGCTACCGTCAGAACGTGAACGAACTGACCGGACTGAGTGATATTATTCGCAAGCCGGATACAGGAATTTTCCCCGGCAAGGATAAAGATCGCGATGGCATTCCGGATGATGACCGCAATTCGAATGGATTACCGGACTACACTGAAGATTTCATGACCTACTACAGCGATCCGCCGGCGTTTGAAGCAGGGGACGATTGGAATAACAACGGCGTTATCGATGGACAGGAAAACGATATTTATCCTGACTATCCGTACAACCCTGATATTGATGGGTACCACTACTTTTCTTCATTTGAAGCGTCAAAAAATTTGAATGTCGGTCTTGGCATCATCCGCGAAAAAGGGATTGCGCGTGGCGGACGAAATGATGTTAATTACTTTAAACTAACGTACGGAACGGCGACGCCGCGGTTTGGTGCGTTGGATGTGTACTACACAGTGAAGCGTGTGTGGGATAATTTACCGAACGATGGATTTCAATTTGCGGGTGTTATTCAAGCCGACCCAACCCCTGCCTATGTTCGAGATCCGCTCTATTACCGGAATAGTCTTGCACACACGCTCTATGTCGGTACGAAGTACACCCAAGTTCAACATTTGAATATCGAGAACAATGTTCGTTTTGAATTGAACAATCAATACATTGTCGGAACGCCGACACGAGAAGAACTGGAATTAGGGCAACTGGTGAATGAACAATTTGAAGGACAACGTACCTCACTCGGGTTAGTGAATAAAATTGACTATGTCTATTCATTGCTCGATAACAAATTGAAACTTCGGCCGCAATTTAAAATCCGTACATTGAAGGTGGTTACCAAGAACACATACGACGATGGTTCTCATGCAACCAATATCACCGCGCATACGCAATCAACATATCCCATCTTCCGGATTGACTACAGGTTGACAGACAATACAGAATTACATTTTGGCGTACAAGGGACCACATTATTCGGATTGACCGATGCCTTTGTTGTGAAGAACAGGTTTTTGAAAGACGGCGTCGGCGATTTTAATGCTTCAACGACCGCCATTTCATTGACGAACAGAACTCAGTACAGCGGCTACAATATCGTGATTGACTTTGGGTATAAAGTGACAAACTATGAGTTCATTCGGATAATTGATCAAAAAAATAATTCTCAATTCTCGTTGATCTATTTCACTATCTTTGCCGGATATTAACGCGTGCAGTACCGTCTTTTTCTTATAATGGTGGTTGTTCTTCTTGTTGCCGGATGCGACAACGTGTATCAGTACGTTGTTTTTCCTCCCGAGAGAATTGAGTATACGTTAGTACCCGATGAACGCTTCATTGCACAACAATCCAATAGTTTTTGGAAGATAGGTGAAGACAAGCAAACGATTGTGTATGATGCCAAGGATTACAAAATTGAGATTAAATATCTCACTGATTACCATCTGAATACCGTAGAGTTTCCGGAGCAATCTCAGTCAGCGCAGTACTCAACCAATCCGTTTACCTATGGAAATTGGATTGATCCCGATCTTGGATATACGCCGAATCGCTTCACCGTTTTTAAGGTAACGATTTACAACT
>JBFMDF010000322.1:0-3070 GCA_040753935.1 Bacteroidota bacterium
TCTCGACGGATTCTTACTGCGAACAGAAAGGCCGACATTGATAACCGTCTTTCCGAAAAAACAATGAACAGCACCAGCAGCCATACAGATCATCTTCCAAAGAAAGTTTTGCGTGCGGAACATCTTGTAAAAAAATACAAGAAGCGAGCGGTGGTGAATGATGTTTCGCTTTCAGTGCAACAGGGTGAAATTGTCGGATTGCTCGGTCCCAACGGAGCGGGAAAATCCACGACATTTTATATGATTGTCGGAATGATTCGACCGAATGCGGGGAAAGTATTTCTTGATGAGATGGAGATAACAGCGTTGCCGATGTACAAACGGGCGCGGTTAGGGGTTGGTTATTTAACGCAAGAAGCGTCCGTTTTTCGCACAATGAATGTGCGCGATAATATTCTGTCAGTGCTGCAGTTGACCGGTTTACCCACCAACGTCCAACAGGAACGTTGTGAGAAGTTGATGGAAGAATTCGGCTTGCAGCACATTGCAAAAAGCAAAGGGTATATGCTTTCCGGTGGAGAGCGACGCCGCACCGAAATTGCCCGTGCACTGGCGGTTGATCCGAAATTTATTTTGCTCGATGAGCCATTTGCAGGCATTGATCCAATTGCTGTTGAAGATATTATGGAAATGGTAACACAGTTAAAGTTTCGCAACATCGGCGTGTTGATTACCGATCACAACGTGCACGAAACACTTTCTATCACCGATCGTTCCTATCTTCTGTTCGAAGGGAAAATTTTGCGGGCAGGAAGTGCGGAAGAATTGGCGAACGATCCTGAGGCGAGAAAATTATATTTGGGCGAAAGTTTTAAATTGGACCGTTACGAATAAACATATCCATGAAAGCACAGAATCCGCAAAGTATCACAAAGGGAAAAATATGGTCGTTGTAGTAGAACAGAATGCCACAGAAAAAGAAATAGAAGGAATCATCAAAGTACTACATGATTTCGGGTTTGATGTTCATCGCTCAACCGGAGTCAATCAAACGGTGCTTGGCGCCATCGGTGTTAAGCCGGACTTTGATACGCGTCAGTTGGAACTACTTCCCGGCGTAGCTCGCGTGTATCGTATTACTGAACCGTACAAACTTGCTAGCCGTTCATTCAAATCGGAAAAGACCATTATTGATGTTGACGGCATAAAAATAGGAGGAGAAGCCATTGTTATCATGGCAGGTCCCTGTTCAGTAGAGAATGAAAAGCAAATTTTTACCATAGCAGAACAGGTTGCAAAGGCAGGCGCAAAACTGCTGCGCGGTGGGGCATTCAAACCACGCACCTCGCCGTACAGTTTTCAAGGGCTCGGTGAAGAGGGATTGAAGTTGATGCGTAAAGCAGCAGACGCGTTCGGATTGAAAGTGATTACCGAAGCGATGGATGGAACACAAATTGAACTTATCGAGCAGTACGCCGATGTCATTCAAATTGGAGCGAGGAATATGCAAAACTACAATTTTTTGAGAGAACTCGGCAAAGCAAAAAAACCGGTGATGTTAAAGCGAGGTCTTTCCGCAACATTTGAAGAGTGGTTGATGTCGGCGGAATACATTCTTTCCAGTGGAAACAAACAGGTGATGCTGTGCGAACGCGGCATCCGCACCTTTGAAACCGCAACACGGAACACGATGGACATCAGCGCAATTCCTGTTGTTCATGCAAAGAGTCATTTGCCCATTATTGCCGACCCATCACACGGTATTGGCATACGCGACAAAGTCATTCCTATGGCGCGCGCTGCTGTTGCGGCTGGCGCTGACGGCATTATTGTTGAAGTGCATCACGATCCGGATCATGCAAAATCCGACGGAGCGCAATCGCTCTTTCCGAGTCAATTCGAAGAAATGATGAAACAACTCCGCTCAATTGCCGAAGCGATAGGGCGCACACTTGCATAGTACTGTTTTTTGTTTGAATGATTCAAAAATAAAAAATCGTTCAATCAGAAAATCATTAAATTCTTTTCCTGATGAACATTTCAATTATCGGTCTCGGAGTTATCGGCGGGTCGCTGGGATTAGCAATTAAACAGAATCATCCCACCTATCGTATTACGGGGTATGACCGTTCTGATTCGATGCAGCGTGCGTTGCTGCGCGGCGCCGTTGATTTTGGTGCATCGTCGCTTTCGGCTGCACTCCATGAGGCTGACATTGTGTTCCTCTGCACACCAGTATCGACCATTCAGACCCTGCTTCCACAAGTGGCGTTATTCATTAAACCCTCGGCGATAGTAACAGATGTTGGCAGTACAAAAAACAACATAGTCGCTACGGCGAAAAAATATTTTCGAACGAAAGGAATATTTATCGGCGGACATCCGATGGCAGGGTCCGAAGGAAAGGGAATTGATTACGCTGACGCATTGATGTTTCAGAATGCAACGTACGTGTTGTGCGTAGAGAGGAAGCAACGGAAGAATATCACTGCATTAACTTCACTGCTTCACTCCATTGGTGCGCGTGTGTTGTTTCTTTCGGCAAAAGAACATGACGCTGTTGCTGCTGTCATCAGTCATCTTCCGCAGTTGATAGCCGTGGCGATGATGACGATGGCGGGAAAGAAGAACAGAACAAATCCGGCGTACCTGCAACTTGCCGCCGGCGGATTTCGCGACATCACTCGTATTGCATCCAGTCCGTATGAAATGTGGAACGATATTCTTTCGTCAAATGCCGGTGAAATTAGAAAAGTGTTAAGAGAATTTTCTTCATTGCTTACTCGGTATGAAAAAGATCTGAGGACACAAAAAACACAATCGCATTTTGCCCGCCGCTTTCGGGAAGCAAAGAATCTGCGCGACGCTATTCCGAAGAATTCAAAAGGATTTTTACATCCTCTTTTTGAAGTGTATGTTTCTGTTGAGGACAAACCGGGTGTGCTCGCCCGCGTTACTACTGCGTTGTACAAAGCCGGCATCAACATTAAGGATATTGAGTTACTGAAGATCCGCGATGGACGCGGCGGTACGTTCCGGCTTTCGTTTGATTCGAAACGGGAGGCAGAGAGAGCGGAAAGAATATTAACAAACATCTGAAAAATTCATCCGAAGGATACTTTGCATAGGC
>JBFMDF010000323.1:0-3064 GCA_040753935.1 Bacteroidota bacterium
GAGGTCTTTCAAAAAGGGTACGATCAACTTCCGCAATTTCTTGATGCGAAAAAAAAATATGACCCCGGCAAAAAATTCCTCTCACTACAATCCAGAAGAATTGGAATAGCATGAACTACATACTTATTCTCGGTGCAGGCTCCGATATTGCACGCCCGCTTGCTTTTTTGTATGCAAAACATGGGTACAATATTTATCTTGCCAGCCGAAGTTATGATCAATTAGTCCGCGATGCTGCTGATATAAAACTACGATTCAACGTTGATGCGCGGGCGTTCACGTTTGATGCAGCAGATACCGATTCACACAAATCATTCTACGAATCTTTGCCGCAGAAGCCGATCGGTGTCATAAGTCTTGTAGGAATACTTGGTGATCAAAAACAATCTGAAGCGAATTTCGATGATGCGAGAAAAGTAATTGACGTCAACTATACAGGACTCGTTTCAATCTTACACATTATTGCAGTAGATTTTGAAAAACGAAAGGGAGGATTTATTGTCGGTGTTAGTTCCGTTGCCGGTGAGAGGGGAAGAAAAAGCAATTACATATATGCAAGCGCAAAAGCGGGCTTTACTACTTTTCTTTCCGGTTTGCGAAACCGGCTTCATTCTGCCGGAGTGCATGTAATGACTGTTCATCCCGGCTACGTCCGTACAAAAATGATTGAGGGACGGGAAACTCCGGGAATTATTACAGCATCGGCTGAAGAAACCGCGCGCGATATATTTAAAGGACAACAGGCAGGGAAGGATTTTGTGTACTCAAAATGGTTCTGGCGTTATATTATGCTGGCGTTTACCATGATTCCTGAATCTGTTGTTAAAAAACTGGATTTGAGATGACGACGCGCTCACGAGCAGAGCTTGCACTGTTTGCCACAACATTCATTTGGGGGAGTACGTTTGTCGTGGTTAAGATAGGATCTGCTGACATTTCCCCCTCTCTTTTTGTTGCATTGCGGTTCGGCATCGGTGCCGTGCTATTTTTTTTATTTTTGTTAAAGCAGTTAAAATCTATTGAAAAAGGAACGATACGAAGCGGTGTTTTCCTCGGCGCTATGCTCGGTATTGGTATCGTCATTCAAAACTACGGTATCTATCAGACAACGGCATCAAAATCGGCGTTCATCACAGGACTCATGGTAATTTTTACTCCCATTGCACAATTGATTTTGGAAAGACGTCCGCCAAAGATCGGCAATATCATCGGAATCATCATCGTAACATACGGACTCTACCTTCTAACGGCACCAACGGGTGAGGGGATTAACTTTGGAGATGTATTAGTGTTGATATCTGCAATGATTTTCGGCGTCTATATAGTCTATGTTGATATTCATACAAGAGGAAAAAATCCAATTCACCTATCCTTCATTCAGGTATCAACAACAGCTTGCACTGCATTGCTGATCCTTCTCTTTGAAGATATTCAGTTTACATCTACGAATAATTTATTCATCGCGCTCTTGTATATGGGGATCTTTGCCACCGTGTTGACCACATACTCACAGACTCGTTTTCAAAAGGATACTACCCCTACTCGGGCAGTCATTATTTTTACTATCGAACCAGTCATTGCGGCTGTGCTTGCGTACTTTATTCTCGGCGAAGTGTTGGAAATTTCCGGCATCATTGGCGGGGGAATGATTATTGCTGGAATCTTGATCTCTGAATTTTCTGATCTGGTCGCAATAAAACTAGGGTTGAAAGTAAAACCGGAAGAATCATAATGGATGCAAACGCAAAAATAACCGTGAAAGGAATTGTGCAGGGAGTTGGATACCGTTGGTTTGCAGACAGGGTTGCACGCAAATATGAGTTGAAAGGATTTGTCGAGAACTTACCGGAAGGTTCTGTATATTTGGAAGTGGAAGGGGAGAAGGGCTTAATCGAAGAACTGGTCAAAGAACTCCGGATCGGTCCCCGATCTGCAGTTGTTGATGATGTACTTGTTGAATGGGGAAAGCCGCATCATTTATTTCTCGGATTTAAAATAAAGGCATAGTATGAATCGAGTCGGATTTGGGTACGATGTTCACCGATTAGTAGAAGGGAGAAAACTCATTATTGGAGGAGTGGAGATTCCCAATGAGAAAGGTCTCATGGGTCATTCAGATGCCGATGTACTCCTCCATGCTATCTGCGATGCACTCTTGGGAGCAGCAGCATTGGGTGATATCGGCAAACATTTTCCTGATACCGATTCCCGGTTTAAAGATATTTCAAGTTTGGAACTCCTTAAACATACTTCTGATATGCTCAAGAACCAGGGATATTCAATCGTGAATATCGATTCAACACTTCTGCTGGAAAAGCCTAAGATACTCCCTTACACAACACAAATGAAAATGAACATCGCACGCGCCACTGAAATAGATATTGCATCAGTTTCAATCAAAGCAACAACAAGTGAAAAATTAGGTTTTGTTGGATCAGGCGAAGGTGCTGCGGCGTATGCAGTTACATTAATCAACTCAAAATAAATACAGCATTGGAAACTATTATTACATTTCTTCAACAGCTAAATCCTATCTGGGTCTATGCAGCTATTTTTTTTATTGCGTACATCGAAAATCTTTTCCCACCATCACCCAGCGATATCATTATTGTGGCAGGAGGGTATCTCGTAGGTGTCGGGCATATTGATTTTTGGTTTGCATTGATCATTGCCACGCTTGGCAGTACATCAGGATTTATGACGATGTACAAAATTGGTGACTGGTTTGGATTAAGAATCATAGAAACAGGTAAAATTAAATTCCTGCCGCTCGATGCAGTACACAAAGTAGAACATTGGTTTCGACAGTATGGATATTGGCTGATTATCGTAAATCGGTTCCTCTCCGGAACCCGGGCGGTTGTTGGATTTTTTGCGGGAATGTCTGAGGTAAAATTTATTCCCACAATGATCCTTTGTTTTATCAGTGCGCTGTTGTGGAATTTTATATTGGTGTATGCCGGCACACTACTTGGTGAAAATTGGGAAGCAATAGGATTTTATTTATCGACATATAGTCAAATTGTTACAGCGCTAATAATTACCGGTATTTTAATTGCAATTG
>JBFMDF010000324.1:0-3052 GCA_040753935.1 Bacteroidota bacterium
TTGGACTTGGAACATTATTAGGTGGATGGAAAGTTGTCGGAACGCTCGGCGTTAAACTAACACATTTGAAACCTGTCGGTGGATTTTGTGCTGAAGGTGCTGGCGCATTTGTTCTTCTTGGAACCGCTCTGGCGGGCATTCCTGTTTCTACCACGCATACCATTGCAGGTTCTATTATGGGTGTGGGAGCAACACGAAGACTTTCAGCCGTACGCTGGGGCATCGCCGGAAAAATTGTTATGGCGTGGATTCTGACCATTCCCACTTCCGCAACCATTGGAGCAGTAGCATTTTGGCTGTATGAATTAATTTTTCACTAACGTACAAAACTCTTTCATTGGTTGACTGCAATAAATTTTAAGCTACTTTGCGGTGCTCATTTAGTGGCTGCTTCACTCATAAATTTACTCCCAATTGCTACCTAATTACCTTAAATCAAAACCTCTCCTTCCTTCTGCAAGAATAGTTCAATACACAGTAAGTGAGGAGAGGTTTTTTGTTCTCGAACGGGAGGAGAAGAATAGACAACACTACTTCACCACGTAGTTCATGGATCGTAGTTTATCGGCTAAACGCTTTCGTTGGTCACCTTGTATTTCGATGACACCATCCTTCACCGTCCCTCCGGCACCACAGTATTGCTTCAATAGAGTGGCAATTTTTTCCAATGTTTGAGGATTGTGCTGCAACCCGGTGATCAGTGTTACACACTTTCCTTTTCTCCCTTTACTATCGAGAGTCAGTTGAACAGTTTTTCCTTTCCCATCATGTTTTTCACTGTTAACAGGGACGTTAAGGTTCTTTCGCTCTGCTTCCGGCAATAACTGTTCCAACTCTTCAAGTGATCGAAATTTCATTCTAAGCGTTTAATAATTGTCATGTTCTGATGGTTACAAATATCTTTCCCTTCAGCAGTGAAAAGAAAATCAATCCTGTCTTTGTAATATTCTGTAATTTTTCCCCTCACCATCTTTAATGTGCTGTTAAGAAAATGATTCTGTTCTGTGAACGCTTCTCCCAGCACTGCAACGGCAGCAGGAAGCCATCGTTCGGGAAATTCTCCTGCATACTTGCCGCCAGTTTTATACGCCGCAATTTCAGATTCAATAAGACGTAACGCTGTGCGTTGGCCTTCTTCCGTATGGTGCGAAAGGTTGTGTAGTGCAAGATACTTCAACACATTTTCTTTATTGGGAACGACAAGCGCAACGGTGTATTGTGATTGATTATTGTAAAGCATCACCTGATCGATGTACGGGGAATTTCCTACCAATGCTTCTTCAATTCCTTCAGGACTGTACTTTTCTCCATCGTGCCCGATGAGTAGACTTTTTACCCTGCCAAGCACGTAGAGGAAATTATCTTCATCGAGATAGCCAAGGTCTCCTGTGTGCAACCACCCGTCGCGAATTGTTTCGCGTGTTGCTTTCTCATTTTTCCAATATCCTGCCATCACATTTTCACCCCGTACAACAATTTCTCCCTGTTGGCCTACCGGAAGAGGATTTCCCTGCTCATCACAAATTTTTATTTCAAGATTCGGTGCAATAGTTCCCGAAGAGCCAAGTTTGTGACGTTTCGGAACATTGGCGGAAATAATGGGCGAGGCTTCCGTTAAGCCGTATCCCTGAAACATCGGAATGCCGATAGCATAAAAGAAACGTTGGAGTTCAATATCCAGCAACGCTCCGCCACCGATAAAAAACTTCAATCGGCCTCCAAATCCTCGGCGTATTTTATTAAAGATAAGCGCGTCAATGATCTTGTATTGGATTTTCTCCCACACTGTTCCGTTTTTTCCTCTGTCCCACCCAATACCGTTGATCTTATAGCCAAGTTCCAATCCTTTCTTAAATATTTTTTCAATCTTCTCTCCTTTCTCACGAATTCCCTTTTCTATATTTTTCCGAAAATTTTTAGCAAGGGCGGGAACGCTTAAGAGAAATGTTGGTTTTATTTCGCGGATGTTGATCGGCACATTTTTTAATGTTTCCAACGGTGATTTCCCGACCTGTACGGAAGCCATACTGGCACCGTTTTTCATCAGCGTGTAAATTCCGGCAGTATGGGCAAAACTATGATCCCACGGAAGAATTAGCAACGAACAGTACTCCGGCGGAATTGGCAGTAAGCCGCCCGCCTGTTCAACATTGGCTGTGTAATTGCGATGCGTGAGGATGATTCCTTTCGGATCAGCAGTAGTACCCGACGTGTAACAAATGTTTGCCGGATCATGTTCTTGAATTGATCTCCAACGTTCATCAAATTCAGCATATCGATGGTGCAGGAATTTCTCACCTTGTTGCAACAGTGTTGCAAATGTCATTTCATCTTCGTTGGCTGCTTCGCCATCTAATAAGATTACTTTTTCAAGTTCGGGTAAATCATGTTGAATAGCGCGGACTTTGTGTACATGCCCGCCGGAAACAATGACCATGCGACAGCCGGAATGAGCAATGCGAAACTTCAAGTCTGACAACTCATCCAATTTCACCGACAAAGGAACATTAATTGCTCCGGCATAGAGAATACCGAGTTCAGAAACAACCCAATCATTTCTCCCTTCAGAAATTAATGCTAACCGATCTCCTCTTACAACGCCTATATCCATCAATCCAGCCGCACAATGTTGTACGCGACGATGAAATTCGGCATACGTTGTTCCCTGATATGAATGTGTTCGTTTTTCCCATAATAAAATATTGTTAGGGAATTTTTTCACGCTTTCTTCCAACAGCATCGGCAGAGTTCGTTGAGATGACATAAGTACCTCTGAGGAATTGGTTTAATATTCGTGTGGCACTATGTACCGAGATTTTTTTGGAAAAGCAACGAGCGCTTTTTCAAAAAAAATCCCGCATTCGCGGGATTACCAACCTTGGTCGATGTCGTAAATTGTGCGAAGGTCAGGTGGTGCTGGCCAGAAGAAAACAAAGAGATTTGAATGTTCCTCGTTGATGACATGAGGACCCATCTTCACAGTATCGTTGCCTGCATTGTAGTAATCGGTGTAGTAAACGATTTGATGATTTATGGGAAGCAAATAACCGGT
>JBFMDF010000325.1:0-3021 GCA_040753935.1 Bacteroidota bacterium
AACACGGAATGAACTACCTCGGACTTCCCTACAGCGGTAAGTACACGTTCGTTAAAACCGAAATGACGTGGCCCATCAATCACATGGTGGCTCCAAAAGAAAAGTCAGTACAATGCACGGAATGTCATACAAGAGAGAACAGCCGCATCAGCAACCTGAAAGATTTCTACATGCCCGCGCGTGATTACAACGCCACCGTAGAAACATTAGGCGTCTCGGTCATTTTGCTTTCACTGATCGGGGTGATCGTGCACGCAGGTATGAGAATTTTTTCGGCAAAAAGAAACGGAAAGGAGCATTAACCAATGAAAAAAGTCTTAATCTATTCCCGTTTCAACCGGTTCTGGCACTGGGCGCAGGCGTTGTTGATTATGTTCCTTGCGTTGACAGGTTTTGAAATTCATGGATCAATTTCATTTTTCGGATTTGAACAAGCCGTAACTTTACACAGCACCGCGGCAACGCTGTTCTTACTGTTAATCGCTCTTGCCATTTTCTGGCATTTTACCACCGGCGAATGGAAGCACTACATTCCCACGCGTCAGCACTTGCGCGCACAAGTTGAATATTACATCACCGGTATATTCCGTAACGCACCACATCCGACACGGAAAACCCAGTTGAGCAAATTAAATCCATTACAGCGGTTGGTCTATCTGTCACTAAAACTTCTCGTTATTCCTGTGATGGCGACATCGGGATTACTTTATATGTTCTATCGATACCCTCAACGGCATGGGATAGAAAGTTTGAATATCAGCGGTCTTCAAGTAATTGCTGTTCTTCACACAGCAGGGGCATTCTTCATTCTTGCTTTTCTCATCGCTCATGTGTACCTCATTACAACAGGACGAACACCAACATCGAACTTGAAAGCGATGATTACCGGCTATGAAGAATTGGAAAACGACTGAACAATAAAACAATGAAAAAATTCTACATGAGACTTTTATGAAAACTACATACATGAATCCTTATCTTGCCGGCTTTCTGCTTGGCATGACTCTGTTGACAACAATTGTTATTACCGGACGTGGTTTGGGTGCAAGCGGCGCGCTGAAAAGCACGGTAGTAGCAACAGTGAACGCTGTATCACCACAGCATGCACACACATCGACATTCTATTCTGAAAACTTAAAATCGCTCCACGAAAATCCGTTGAAAGCGTGGCTTGTGTTTGAAGTGCTCGGCGTTGTCATTGGTGGATTTCTGTCAGGAGTTGTTTCTGATCGGTTGAACTTTGTTACGGAAAAAGGTCCACGTATTACAAACACCGCTCGTTTAGGCTTTGCTCTTATTGGCGGACTGTTATTTGGACTCGGTGCTCAATTCGCCCGAGGTTGCACCAGTGGTGCGGCGTTAAGCGGAATGGCGGTTCTTTCCACCGGTGGCATTATTACAATGATGGCGATCTTCGGCACCGGATATGCAGTTGCATACTTTTTTAAAAAACTTTGGATTTAATCTTGATGTTGGATTCTCGATACCGGTTAATGGATTTCAAGTTTTTGTTGTCATCCAGAATCAAAGGATTAAGTATCGAAAAGAATTTTTGACTTTTAACGTGAGGTAATTATGTTTCCACTTGTCCCAAATCTTATCAGCGATGAATTGAATTTGATTCTTGCACTGCTTATCGGCATTGCATTCGGATTTATTCTCGAACAAGCCGGCTTTTCATCATCGCGCAAACTCGCCGGAGTATTTTACGGATACGATTTCACTGTCTTACGCGTTTTCTTTACTGCGGGTGTAACAGCGATGAGCGGCGTTATCATTCTCGGCTATCTTGGCTGGCTTGATACTGATTTTATCTACATCAATCCCACCTATCTTCAAGCCGCAATTCTCGGTGGTGTGATTATGGGATTTGGATTCATTCTCGGTGGATATTGTCCGGGAACCAGTGTTACAGGAATGGCTATTGGGAGAATTGATGCGATGTTTTTTGTCGGCGGTGGATTGCTCGGTGTTTTCCTGTATGCGGAACTATATCCGTGGTTTGAAGGAATCACCAATGCAAGTTTTCTCGGCAATATCCGCATCTTTAATTCTCTTGGAATTTCGCAGGGACTTTTTGCGCTCGCACTTATTGTTGTTGCGGTTGGTGCATTTGCAGTAACAACAAAAATTGAAAAGAAAGTAAATCCCTCCGGACCAGCTTCTGCATTCAACCACTCTTACCATCGCGTTGCCGGAGCGGGATTAGTAACGCTTGGTGTTCTTTTACTATTTCTTCCAGATTACAAGCAACGACTGATGGAAAGAGTTTCAAATGACGATTACCTCCGTACACATTCCGTACGCTATATCTCATCGGATGAATTGGCGTTTCGTATTTTGGATCATGATCCACGTATTCAGATCATCGATATACGAGATCAGAAAGAATTTGAAACGCTTTCGTTACCGGGATCGGTCAACATTGCATTTGAACAGGTTCTTCAGAAGGAATTCTCAGAAATTCTTGGGCAACGTCATAAAAGAAAAATTTTTATTGCAACGGATGAATTAAGTGGAACAAAAGCCGCTTTACTTGCACAAGAAGCGGGATATGACAATGTGTACGTCCTTAAGGGAGGACTGAACGAGTTTACCGCTTCAATTCTACAATACAAACAACCGGCTCATGTTAAAACGCAAGACGAGATCGATACCGATAGATTTCGTGCAAAAGCAAGCGTCATTCTTTCTGCATTGATTCAGGAAAGAAAAGCAACAACGGCAAGACCTATGAAACTTGTTAAAAAGGTATCCGGCGGGTGTTAATGATCTTTAATCATCAATCTGAGATCTTTTATTAAACTGGTGTTCTAATGTTGTGTCGCAATCATGTAAGAATCTGCCGAACAACATAAAACCCACCAGTATGACAAGATACGCTATAGCTGCGAATATAATTTCCATCACGCTCTCCAGACAATTCGTGTTTATTAAAGAGCAACAATTCTTATGCCAATAAAACATAGATTTTTTTCTGTTGTTTTATGTAAAATCCCTACTGGTGATTATTAGAGATGA
>JBFMDF010000326.1:0-3007 GCA_040753935.1 Bacteroidota bacterium
CTTCCACCTTCCTTCATGCACGCACAACATACGTTTTCCCCAACTATGAACATTACAAAGCGGGAATCTATTTCAGCGACAAAATCAATCTCTTTGATTATTTGTCGATCACCGTCGGTGTGCGGTATGACTATTTTACCTATTCAGAGAAAGGCCAATTTTCTCCACGTATTTCACTTTCGTACGAGTTACAGCCGATGGTTACAAAAATTAATCTTGCGTACGGCGAATTTTACCAAACGTTGCCGTATCCATTCTACGGCGACATCTTGAAGACAGATAAAAACCGATATCTGGAAAACAGTCATGCGCGCCATTATGTTGCAGGCATAGAGCATGTTTTGGATGAAGGATTGAAGGCTACTGTAGAATTCTACTATAAAAAGTACGATCGTCTGCCGGTTGAGGAAGCCTATATCTATTCTGCCGATAAAACATTCCGATCGGATAAAATACTGAGTATTGGTGAGCGAACGTCAACGGGGATAGATTTTTTCCTGCAACAAAAACAAGTCTCCGATTACTATGGGACGGTAAGTTTGACGTATTCAAAAACTACCGAGAAAGATCCGCGCAAAAATCTTCCCGGATTTCCACCAATTAATGTCGGTACGTATCCCTCACAATACGACTACCCGTTTCTTTTTACTCTGGTAGCGGGCAAAGTAGTCAAAGGATTACGCTCAATGCTCGATGAATCGCCGTTTTTTATTAAATATCCAACGATGATACTTCCGCTTTCCGATGATATGGAACTAAGTTTCCGGTTTCGGTACGCTTCAGGTAAACCATATACCCCAATGGAGTTTACTCCCTATCAGCAAAAAAGAATCGGCAACATTACATGGTCTCACGGAGTATGGACGATCGGCAGTGAAATCAATTCCGCACGGTTTGATAATTACCAACGGCTCGATGTGCAGTGGTTAAGTCGTTGGCACTCAGTGGGCTACAATATTGTTGCATTCATTGCCATCCAAAATCTGTACAACCACAAGAATATCGCGGGCTATCAGTACAACAGCGACGGAACAAAAGAAACAATCTATCAGTTTGCTTTTTTCCCGGTTGGTGGAGTTATTGTAGAGTTCTGAGCGTATAATAAAAGCAGCACTCTTGGCCACAGGCGCACACGTTCAAAAAAAAATTGTCAGCTTACGCAAAGTAAACAAGTAAGACGACACCACACCGCGCCGTGTGGTTATCCTTCTTGCCACGAAAACCGCCATTCTAGGAGCATTGCAGGCAATCTCTGTGATGCATTAGGATTTTTGAAAGGGACAACGGTATGAAAACATCGACGAAGTTTTTTATTCTTACAACAGTGGTGAATGTGACTCTTTCTGTAACCACAATTTTTTCAACACTCTTGAGAGAAGTTCGCGTGATCGACCTTCTCACGTTTTACGCGACCGCATTTGGCGCTGGTGCATCGGTGGCGGCGTTAGTCGTAACAGTCATCTACAGGAAGAAAGAGATGACGAATGTATAACAGTGTGAACGAACTGGAGGGATGACCTTCTAGAGTATCATTATCCTCGCGAAGAAAGTGTTGCTATTGCCTGTTTGTACCTATCAGTAATTTCATGAACGGCGCTGATGGAAATCTGTAAGTCGCGTATTAATCCGTCGCTCAATCCGTAAATCCATCCATGCACCGTCAATGACGCTCCGCGGTTCCATGCATCTTGAATAATCGTCGTTTCGCATACATGAATAACTTGTTCGATGACATTCAATTCGCATAATCTCTCCGCTTGTCTGTCAATGTCGCCGGCGGTTTCAACAAGAGATACATGTTTCTGATGAACATCTTGAATATGACGCAGCCAGTTGTCAATTAAACCGAGACGACTCTTCAGCAGAGCGGCACGCACACCGCCGCATCCGTAATGACCGCAGACGATAATGTGTTTAACTTTCAATACATCCACTGCGAACTGAATAACCGACAGGCAATTCAAATCTGTATGGACGACGATATTGGCAACGTTGCGATGTACGAATAATTCACCCGGTAGTAGGTTTACAATTTCATTTGCCGGAACCCTGCTGTCTGAACATCCGATCCACAAATACTCCGGCGATTGCTGTTTGGAGAGCGTCTCGAAAAATTTTGGCTGTTGTTGTTTAATGCTGTTTGACCAGCGTTGATTGTTTTCAAGAAGATGGCGAAGGTCATTCATAGTTAGTGTTTTCTGTGTTGTTGAATTGTTTTTTGGTACAGTTCAATGTATTTCCGAGCAGAATGTTCCCATGAAAAATCTTTGGACATACCATTCCGTTGAATCTTTTTCCACAGTTCCGGTTGACGGAACAGATCAATTGCCCGCTGTACAGTACGAACAAGCGCCGTACTGCTGACTTCAACAAATGAAAACCCTGTTCCGGTTTCCGGTTCTTCATTCCAATCGTGTACGGTATCTGCCAAGCCGCCCGTCTTGCGAACAATTGGTACGGTTCCATATCGTAATGAGTACATTTGGTTCAATCCACACGGCTCATACTGAGACGGCATGAGAAACATATCGGCACCCGCCTCGATCAGATGTGCGAGTTCATTGCTGAATCCGATGTACGTCCAGCACTGGTTCGGATATGCCGATGCTATATTCGTGAACAGTTGTTCGTACTGTTCACGTCCTGTGCCGAGAATAATCCATTGTGCGTTCAGCGCTAAAAGATTGTCGATTGCTTCCGCAACGAGATCGAACCCCTTTTGTTCAACAAGCCGCGACACAATGCCGATGAGCGGAATTCGTTCATCAAACGGCATGGATGTTTTTGCCAGAAGGAATTGTTTATTCTTCAGTTTGCCGTTCAGGTTATGTATTGAATAGTGGTACGGTATATAGTGGTCGGTTTCCGGATTCCACTCTTCCGTATCGATACCATTCAACACCCCAAACAGATCGTGTTCACGCGTGCGAAGAATATCCTCCATTCCCGCGCCAAAGTTCGGCGTGAGAATTTCACGCGCGTATGTTTCGCTCACCGTGCTGATAAG
>JBFMDF010000327.1:0-2993 GCA_040753935.1 Bacteroidota bacterium
TAGCATTCTGCTTCTTGTATTAAGCGGTGTTTCAAAAAATTCACGCGTCACATCCAAATAATTTTTCATAACAAACCTTTGTAGTATACGGCAGGACGACATGGTGCCGTCCTGCCGATGGTGTTACGGTTTCACCAACAAGTATCCTTGCATCTCTTGGTGCAAAGCCGAGCAGAAATTGGTGCAGTAATATGGAAATACTCCTGCCTTATCAGCCACAAATTCTATTGTCTTGGTTTCACCCGGATCGGCAACAATGTTGATGTTGTATTCGTTTAATCCAAAGCCATGCAGTTCGTCAGTTGTTTGTTCGATGTTGGTTAGGTAAATGGTCACCTTATCGCCTTTATTGACTTCTATTTTTGTCGGTTCGAAACTTGAACGGACGGCGACCATATACACTTCAACGTTTTTACCATTACGGACGACTTTGGAGTCTTTAATATCCCAAATCGCTTTTGGGTGCTTGTTTTCTTCTTTTGAATAGACTTCAATTGGTTTCAACTTATCTGCCTTAATAATTTGTGCGTAGTGCGGTTCCGGCTCTGTGAAAGCATCAAACAACAACGACATTTTCTCACCAGAAATATCAATCAGTTGCGATGCTTCCGGTTGAGACGGACCAACGCTCAAATGACGTCCATGCGAAAGTTTGTTCAAGGCAACAAGATATTTCCCATCGGGGTGCTTCGTATCTCCTTCTGCAGCAGCCAGGTGGCCGATGTTGTATGAGACCGGAATTTTGTCCAATACTTCCCATGTGCCGAGTTTCCACTTCGCAATTGCACTTTCAACAAACAGCGACGTGTAAGCATTTCCTTGATCATCGAACTGCGTATGAAGCGGACCTAAACCAACATTCACTTCGGCATCTTTCACTGCATCGTAATTGAGCACGGGAATTCCGTCTTCCGTGCCAGAGAAATCTTTCTTTTCAATAGCGGTCAACATTTTTTCAAAGTTGAACACTGTGGTGATGCTCTGTAATTTACCACTTGCAACGATGTACTTTCCATCGGGACTGACATCAACACCGTGCGGAGATTTTGCCGCGGGCAACAAATACACAACTCCCTGCACATCTTTCGGATCAATGACTTTCACGCCGCCAATCATTTTGAATTTACCATTAGCAATTGCTTTCTCTGCCTCTTTCCAATTTACCGCGACAACGTAATCACGATCCTTCTGAGTTGATGTTACTTCCAACTTACCTGTAGCACGTTCCGCATTGTAGCAAGTCCAAAAGCCCCAGTCTTTGCTCGGACCTTTTCCTGCATCACCCAGATCATAGTTGAAGGGAGGCATTAGCACTTCCCAGCCGAGCGACATTTTCCCAGTATTTTTATCAACGGCAATACCGGCAACCACGCCATTGTATTTAGTCGCGTAGTCTTCAATCTTCTCGTATCTTCCTCTGGGAAGAGGAATAGAAAACCGCGAACCGGCAAGAACGTATTCCGTATTTTCCGTCACAAAAGAAGAACAATGGTTGCCCGACACATTCGGAATAGGTCCGAAGATTTCTTTCGTTTTGAAATCGCGAAGATCAATACGCGCCATCCTGTTGTTTGCATTGTCTGAGATGAAGAGCCAGCGTCCATCATAATCTCCATCAGTTTCGCTTAGCGAAGGATGGTGAGCATCGCCCCACGTAAACCCGCCAAGCATTTCTTTCGACTCCTTATCAAAACCGTACCCTGTTGCGGGATATGGTGTGAAGACGGGTATGGTGACAATATGCCGCATAGAAGGAATGCCGTACACATACACCTGACCAGAATGACCTCCGGATTTGAAAATGTAATATTCATCCAGATCGCCTGGCTGAACATACACTTTTTGTGCCGCTTCTTGCACATCCGAACGGGCGCCGGTACGCCCTTTTTTATCATCCCCACATCCGATGACAATTGCCCCTACAAGAAGAGATGTGAGGATAAGCAACAAATAGTTTTTCATATTGTTATCTCCGTTTAGTGAACTAATGAATAAATGTAATTTAATGACGCATACAGCAGTTTCGGACTTATGTTTTGCCTACTTCAACCCTTAGTTTGTTACTTGAAGGGTTCTTCGGATAGTGGTTATTTCTTTTTCGCAAGTTTCATTTCTTGTTTCTTCAGTTCATAGGCATGGCGTAATTTTTCGATTGCTTCCAAGCGCTCCTCCTTCGTTAATGGAATCATCGTCGAAAGAACAACATCCATCGTACCAGTCGGTTTCATTAAGAAATCATCGAGTGTACGACCGAACCTCGATTGCACATCTTCTACCGCTAATGCCAGGTCTGGACCAATCTGTGCCGCGGCATCCACACCCAGCGATGACACAGAGTGACAGACGAAACAGCGTTTCGTAACAAAGAACGCCCCAGGGCCTGTTTTCATCTTTTCTTCTTTCTCTATTTCCTCCTTCGTCGGAATATCTCTGAAGTTATGAGCAGGAATGAACTCAATGGGCATTTTCGGTTTTTTCCAACTCATCACCAGCATCGTCAATGCCTGCGCATCGGCGCTGGAAAAGTTAAAGTTCGGCATGACGGTTTCAGGTACGAGTTCTTTCGGATTTTTGAAGTGATTCACATGCCACGAAAACATTGATGCAAATCCCTTAATCCGTTCATAGTTGAATTGTTCGGGTGATTTTTCTCCTTCGTACGTCAAATCTGGACCGACAGTGCCACCACGCCCATTGATGACATGACACGCACGACATCCCTTTTCTTCCACCAATTTCTTTGCGCGATTAATGTATTCAGCTCCTTTTGTTTCTTTTTCATAGCGATGACAGCGATTACAATTGATTTGCATCAGCGCCTTTTTATCATTTACGACGTAAAAATCCGCCAGTTCTTTTCCCAACAGGGGTTCTTCCCAAAATTCTTCAAAGCCATGAGCAGCATTCATCTCTGTTGCATATCCTTGTCCGCCATGGCAGGTGGTACAGCCGTACTTTTCAATCGGATGTTTTTCAAGAATTTGCTTTGGATG
>JBFMDF010000328.1:0-2985 GCA_040753935.1 Bacteroidota bacterium
CTACTTGCGGTTGCATCAGTTGCCACATTGTATACGCTGTGGCATCTTCTTGTTGCCATTGATATCGAACAAGCGCTTCGGTAATAATGCGCGGCGAGGGAGAAACACCGCCGTTATTCAAATTAATTAATGACCGTGAGACAGAAAATGATTGTTGAATGTGATACCAAAAATCTTCATCGGTAGCTGCTTCTTCTGGCGTGAGGTTGTCAACCTTTTTTGTCATCGCTACAAGATCGTTGTACATTCCACTTAGGTATGCTGAGGAAAGTGTAGCAAGCGCCAGTCCTTTCCCAACATTTGTCAAAAACGATCGTCTGTTGGAATCTGTAACGAAAGTAGATTGTGTAGTCATACATACCTCGCTAAAATTATTGAACAGTGAGTTATTCGTTCTTACTCGTTGGTGAATATACAATTATTCATTATCTTTCGCTCGTATGACGAGGCAAAAAATAATTATTCTTTTTACTGTATTCATTGATGTTTTAGGATTCGGCATCGTCATTCCTATTCTTCCCTTCTACCTTTCTGAATTTGGTGCAGATGCATTTACTGTTACGCTTCTGTTTTCAGTATTTTCATTCTGCTCATTTATCAGCAATCCATTCCTCGGAGCGCTTTCAGACCGAATTGGTCGCAGACCAGTTCTCTTACTCAGCATTTTTAGCACTTCACTCGGTTGGCTTGTCTTCGCTAGCGCTTCATCAATTCCAATGTTATTTGTAGGAAGAATTATCGATGGATTAGCGGCAGGCAATTTCACAACAGCACAAAGTTATCTCGTTGATATTTCTACCACCGACAAAGAACGAACAACTAATTTAGGAATTATTGGAGCCACATTTGGCATTGGGTTTATGGTTGGTCCGCTTCTTGGAGGAATACTCAGCACAGTTTCGCACGCATTTCCTTTTTACACTGTCGGTGTAATGGCACTATTCAACGGCATCATAGCTTCATTCCTGTTGCCTGAAACGAACAAAAATAGAAATCAAGTACCGCTTCGTTTCAATCCTATTGCACCACTAAAGAATGCGTACCGAGAAAAATCATTACAAAAAGTGTACGGCGTCTGGTTATTGTTTTCATTATCTATCGTAATTTCTCAATCCATCTTCGGATTATTTGCCCAGAAAGTATTTTTGTTTAATGCATTCCAAACAGGAATATTTTTTACCATAGCAGGGATCATTATTGCGATCAATCAAATCTTCCTTTTAAAAAGAGTATGGCTCAAACATTTCTCTGAACTCGACATTCAAAAAATCATGCTCATTGTATTGGGAATAGGTCTGCTTGGAATGAGCACTCAGTATGTGGGAGTCTTTTATCTCGCTCTGGTATTTCTTGGTACCGGTCAAGCTTTACTTCGTGTTGTCATCACCTCACGGGCAGTCGGCTTCGGAGATCCAAAAGCAAAAGGAGAAATTTTAGGAATAACATCAGCAATCATGTCCGGTGCTATGGTAGTTGGACCGTTGCTCGGCGGAGTGTTGTTTGAAATTCATTACAGTTCACCCTACGTACTTTCTGCTCTTCTCTTGTTCATCGGATTTTTCATTTCCCTGCGCGACAGCCATTCCAACAAAACAACACCAGTACATTCAACAACTCATTAGTTCTTTTTCTTTACTTTGTGGTGTTTTTTTTTATATCTTCTGACATTGTTTATCTAAGCCTTTTTCATATCTTCACCATTTTAAGGAGAAATAATGTCCTCACATAAAGAAAGTTGGGGGTCACGTGTAGGATTAGTTCTTGCAATGGCAGGAAACGCTGTCGGATTGGGAAACTTTTTAAGGTTTCCGGCGCAAGCCGTACAAAATGGCGGTGGTGCATTTATTATTCCGTATCTTGTTTCATTTTTATTGATGGGTATTCCGTTGCTGTGGATTGAATGGGCTATCGGTCGCAACGGAGGTAAGTATGGACATCACTCCACTCCGGGTATGCTACAGGTGTTAGGAAGATCATCGCTATGGAAATATGTCGGAGTTTTTGGAATCTTTACAAACCTTACTGTTGCCGCGTACTATTGTTATCTTGAATCATGGACATTGGCGTACGTATGGTACTCAATTACCGGTATCTTCAACGGAAAATCCGCTGTTGAAGTAGCGCAATTCTTCAACGAATACGTCGGTGTACACGACGGCTCGTTAATTAACTTCCCTCCTGTTGCACTGTTTTTCTTTTTAATCACTGTTAGTCTTAACCTGTGGATTCTTTCACGCGGATTGAGTAAAGGAATTGAAATTGCCTCGAAAATCGGAATGCCCTTGCTTATCCTGTTCGGTATTTTTCTTGCTATCCGTTCGCTTACGTTGGACGCTGGCGAGCATGGTGCTGTAAATGATGCTCTCACCGGCTTAAATTTTTTGTGGAATCCACAATTTGATTCTCTCTCCAATCCCAAAGTGTGGATGGCTGCTGCCGGTCAAATATTTTTTACTCTTTCGGTAGGAATGGGTTCAATTCATTGTTATGCCGCTTACGTGAAAGAAAATGAAGATATTGCACTCAACGCTGCATCTGCCGGATGGATGAATGAGTTTGTTGAAGTAATTCTCGGCGGTTCAATCGTTATTCCCATTGCTGTTGCGTATCTCGGTTTAGACTGGACAAAGGACAACGCAGGACTAATGATGGGTTTCAGAACAATGCCTACACTGTTTGCTAATTGGGGTCCATTTCTTGCCGCAGTTGCCGGTGTTGCATGGTTCGGTTTACTGTTCTTTGCTGGCATCACAAGTTCGTTGGCGATGGGGCAACCAGTAATGGCATTTTTGCAAGATGAATTTAAGGTAACGAGATCTCGATCTGCCATGTATTTTGGCGTTGCGCTGCTAATTCTTTCGTTATGGTGCATAATTTTCTTCGGCGCTGGAGCGTTCGGAGAATTCGATGACTGGTCAGGAACATTTTCGCTTGTTGTTTTTGCGTTGTTGGAAACTATTGCGTTTGCTTGGGTATTCGGAATGG
>JBFMDF010000329.1:0-2976 GCA_040753935.1 Bacteroidota bacterium
GGCAGGTTATCTCATTCGTCCGTTTGATCACGGTGCGGATATTATTACTCACTCTGCAACAAAGTGGATTGGTGGACATGGTACAAGTATTGGCGGCGTGATTGTCGATTCCGGAAAATTCAATTGGGCAAATGGAAAATTTCCCGTGTTTACCGAACCAAGTCCCGGTTATCATGGATTGAAATTCTGGGATGTGTTCGGTTCGCCGGGTCCGTTTGGCAACATCGCCTTTATTATCCGGGCACGTGTTGAAGGGTTGCGAGATTTAGGTCCTGCACTTTCGCCATTCAATTCGTTTTTGCTGACGCAAGGGTTAGAAACATTGTCGCTCCGTATTGAACGTCATAACGAAAACGCTTTAAAACTTGCACAGTGGCTTGAAAAGCATCCGTTAGTGGAGTGGGTTTCATATCCCGGTTTGCCAAATCATCCTTCACATACATTGGCAAAGAAATATTTGCGTAACGGTTTGTTTGGCTCTATTCTCACATTTGGCATAACAGGAGGAGCAGAATCAGGTAAAACGTTCATCAACAATGTGAAGTTGGCAAGTTTGCTGGCAAATGTTGGCGATGCCAAAACACTGGTCATTCACCCTGCCTCGACAACACATGAGCAATTGTCACCGGAAGAACAGTTGCTTTCCGGGGTAACGCCAGACCTTGTTCGTGTTTCTGTCGGCATTGAACACATCGAAGATATTATCGAAGATTTTGACGAAGCGCTCCGTGCAGTAAAAAATAATGTTAAAGCAGCAGCGTAAATTTGGTTTTCATTGATAAAGATGACCGTCACCTTCAAGGTGACGGTCATCTAAAATACAGAAATACATGAACACAATTGTAGACAAAAAAAATATCGTCCACACAAAATACGTTACGTTGTTTGATGAGACCAATCCATTACCGATGGACATTGGTGTTCAATTTGCACCTGTAACCGTGGCGTATGAAACGTATGGCGAATTGAATGCCGACGGAACAAACGCTATTCTTGTTTGTCATGCGCTGACAGGAAGCGCTCATGCTGCGGGCTATTCGTCGGAGAACCCAAAATCAATTGGATGGTGGGATAGTTTTATCGGCGAAGGGAAGCCGTTGGATACGTCAAAGTATTTTGTCATTTGCTCCAATTTTCTGGGAAGTTGTTATGGCACAACAGGTCCATCCTCAGCAAATCCTAACACACGAAAACCGTACGGATTGTTATTTCCGCAGATGACGGTGCGGGATATGGTAAAAGTTCAAAAAGCGTTAATTGTCTATCTTGGTGTTAAAAAGTTAAAGACAGTTATTGGCGGATCGCTTGGTGGCATGCAAGTACTTGAATGGGCGTTGATGTATCCTCGACTTGTTGAATCAATTATTCCTATTGCTACGGCGGCGCAACATTCAGCGTGGTGTGTGGGATTAAATGATTTGGCTCGACAGGCAATAATGAATGATCCCGATTGGCGAAATGGTGATTATTATTCATATGGTCAGCCAGAAAAGGGATTATCACTTGCACGCCAGATTGCAATGATATCGTACCGAAGTGAAAAAGAATTTGAACAACGATTTGGTAGAGAGCGGCAAAAAACCAACGGAAGTACGGCAACGTATCAGTTTGATACGACGAATTTGTTTCAAGTAGAAAGCTATCTTCGATACCAGGGGAAGAAGTTGGTAAATAGATTTGATGCCAACACCTACATTTACATTACACGTGCAATGGATTTGCATGATGTTGCTCTCGGCAGAGGGACAATAGAGGATACACTCGGTTCAATAAAAGTACCAACATTATCAATTGGCATTGATTCTGACATTTTATATCCGGCCAGAGAGCAAAAGGTAATTGCTCGTCTCATTTCTGGTTCAACCTACCGCGAAATAACCTCGCCATACGGACACGATGCGTTTTTAATTGAATTCGAGCAAATGGCTCAACATGTTCGCGAATTCCTTTCTGAATTACAATCTGCATAACCGTCTCCAAGAAAAGCCCTTTTCCTTTAAAATTTTGCTTGACATTGTGAAAACGCTTGACTAAAATTTCACAACATTTATAAAATATCATGGAGGGTGTAATGAAAAAAGTATTATTGTCCATAGTATTTTACGTCACCATTTCTGTAGCTCAGCCTACAATCGATGGAAGCCTGGATGATGCTCAATACATAACTATAGCAACAAAACAAAACTCAAATGCAGGATTTGGTTCAAGTATAGATGTGAGTAAGATTGTTTACTATCCCGACGCAACAAATTCATTTCTGTATTTAGGCGTAGTTGGGAAACTCAATACTTCGAGTACCGATGCAATAGGAATTTGGTTGAATGTTTCCGGTACTGGTTCTCCTTCCGGCAAAGCTGCGGGACAGCCACTAGGAATTCAATCTACTGGAGGAAGTTATATCGGCGCTGGTAATAATGCCTCCAACATAAATTTTAAAGCAGATTTTGAGGTTGACTACATGTTTGCGTTCAATCCGGGCGGTGCGAATACCAGTGTTTATTTTGATGCTGCTAAACATGTCTCTTCATCAGTTATTGAGTATCAAGGTTCCTGTGATCAAAGTGGAACTTCAGCCACCAATTCATCAGCCGCAGGTGCTGTATTTTCCCAAAACAGTATTACATTTGCCTTTAATAACAGTGGCGCCGCAAACAAGGGTTTAGAACTCAAAATTCCATTTTCAGCTATCAATGCAACTTCATCAAATTCAATAGAAGTTTTTGCATTTGTTGCGAGCTCGACAGCATATTTTTCGGATGTAACTGTACCGGGAAATGTTACCGGTGGTAATTCGGCTTTTAATGTAGATTATGGTTCAATAAGTGGTGGCTTTTACCATAGCACGCCTCCATCGCTTCTTCCCGTAGAACTCACCAGTTTCACAGCCAATGCCATTGGAAAGAACGTTGTCTTGAAATGGAACACCGCTACAGAAGTGAACAACGCCGGTTTTGAAGTAGAACGAAAAGTCTCATC
>JBFMDF010000330.1:0-2970 GCA_040753935.1 Bacteroidota bacterium
TCATGAGGTGTTTCGATGACGCTCATCGAACCACGAAACAAACCGGCAATGTATTGAACGCGAATCGGCTTTGATGAATCACCTTGTTGGTATGCCACTTTTTGATTTTTTGCCGCAGGATTCGGTCCGTACGGATTTGCCATAGATGACATTCCTTTGCCGTTTGCAACAACAATAGTGTTATTTACTACACGAACACAGGTTGGATACCATCCGGTGGGAATGAATCCTTTGCTTTTACTGTGCCCAGGTGTTGTTACATCAAACACTGCAAGGCAATTGTTATCGGCGTTAGCAATGTAGAGCATTTTTTCGTCGTCACTCAGTGCAACGCTGTTCGTTGTAGATCCACTCGGGGAGTCAGGGAACAAAGCGGCACCGAGCGTTTCAACAACTCTGCGTTTTACAATGTCAATCACCGAAACAGAATTATCATTTGCATTCGCAACAAAAAGAAATTTTCCATCTTTCGTAATACACATATCGTTTGGGTTATCGCCAACGGCAATAGCGCTAATAAAATTTTGCTTGTGTGTGTCAAACACGCGCACAGTATCACATCCCCAACAGGAAATGTATAATTCCTTCGTATCGGGAGAAAGAAGACAGGTATATCCTTCGCCGCCGAGAGGAAGTTGATGCACAACGGCGTGCTGTTGAAGATCAACGACATACAGTGAGTTATTTTCTTTTGTTACCACATAGAGTAGTTGGCGTTGATCGTCAAGCGCAATGCCGGCGGGAGAAATTTTTTCGGGCCATTGTTTTCCAAGTGCAAATGTGTCGCGAACGATTAATCTGTTGTTGTGTAAAGCATACCGCAAAATCCAATTGTCATTTCCTCCAGATACGTAAAGAGATTTTTCATCGCGGCTGAATGCAAGACCCAGCCACGCTTTCGCAATAACAACCGAATCTAGCAGCCGCATCTTTCGCGCATCGAATAAAAAAATTGATTGAACACTTTGTCCATTATTCGTAACAGCGAGAAATTTTTTCGAAGGGGAGACGGCAATGTTCAGCGGAAGATCGCCAAGCGGAAGACTTTTTCCTGCAGGTGAAATGCTCCATCCATTTGGCAGTGTTACGCGGTCACGTTCCCTCTGCGTTTGCGGGAACGTGTAAGAACAAAGTAGGATTAACGCTATTGTCACAATACCGCCGTAGTGTTTCATGGTGAACTCCGGAACAGTGGCACATCATAAGTAGTGAACAAATGTAAGTGATTTTTTGGTAGGAGTGAAGAGGCGAAATTGAAAGCAGACTTAACAAGTTTTTTCCGCCGGAGACACACGGGTAAAACTTGTCAAGTCTCACAGAAGCAACATCACGCAATTTCCATCTCTACCGTTTGGTCGTTGTGTTCAACGCTGAAAAGAAATTTTGCTTTCGGATTTTTCTCCATCACCATCCGCAGAGCATATTCTGACTCGGCAAGATACACGAGATTGTTGTTTTTGTCGCGGTACAGGTGATTGGCGCGAATGTAGAAAAGTTCTTCCACCTCACTTCGATCGTTAAACTTTACCCAGCACGCTTTGTGGGCTGTGATTGGAACAAAGTCGCAACTGGCGCCGAATTCGTTCAACAAACGGTATTTCAAGACATCGAATTGCAGTTCACCGACAACGCCAATGACTTTTCGGTTGGTATTGATATTGTGTGTGAACAACTGTGCTAATCCTTCATCCGTTAATTGTGCAATTCCTTTTTCCAATTGCTTGGTTTTGAATGGATCATTGTTGCGGAGTTCTTTGAAGACTTCAGGTGAGAAGCGTGGAATCCCTTTGAACATAAACTCGTCTCCTTCGGTCAGCGTGTCGCCAATGGCAAATGTTCCGGAGTCGTACAATCCGATAACATCACCGGGGTAGGCTTCTTCCAGCAGACTTTTGCTTGCCGCCAGGAAACTTGCCGGGTTGGCAAACTTAATAGCGCGATGTAATCGTACGTGATGATAAAATGTGTTGCGCTCAAATTTTCCCGAACAGACGCGCAGGAATGCAATTCTATCGCGATGTTTCGGATCGAGATTCGCGTGAATTTTGAAAACGAATCCACTGAAATGCTGATGGTGCGGTTCAACCACGCCTTTGGTTGTTTCCCGTTGGCGCGGTGAAGGGGCAATTTCTACAAATGTATTTAACAACTCCTGCACGCCGAAATTATTGAGCGCACTGCCGAAGAATACCGGAGCAACGTCTCCCGACAAATATTGTTCTACTGTAAATTCGTCGTACACGCCGTTAATCAATTCAATATCGTCACGCAATTTTTGCGCATCGCCGCCGAAAGTTTCTTGCAGTCGAGGATCATGTAATCCTTCAAACACCTGGACATCATCTTCAATGGTTTGCTTGTTCGGTTTGAAGAAAGCAAAACTTTTCTTATAGAGATTGTACACTCCTTTGAATGACGACCCGATACCGAGCGGCCAACTGAGCGGACGGACACGGATATCTAACTTCTGTTCAATTTCATCAAGTAGTTCAACAGGATTTTTTCCTTCCCGATCCAATTTATTGATGAAGATAATGACAGGCGTGTTTCGCATGCGGCAGACACGCATCAGTTTTTCGGTCTGCTCTTCAACGCCTTTCACACAGTCAATTACGAGGATGACGCTGTCCACCGCAGTGAGCGTACGGTACGTGTCTTCAGCAAAATCTTTGTGGCCGGGCGTATCGAGCAGATTGATTTTATATCCCGCATACTCAAACGAGAGCACCGATGTAGAGACGGAAATACCGCGCTGTTTTTCAATCTCCATAAAATCGGAGGCGGCGGTTTTTTTTATCTTATTCGATTTGACAGCGCCCGCAATGTGAATCGCGCCGCTGTACAATAGTAATTTTTCAGTCAGTGTTGTTTTTCCTGCATCGGGATGACTAATGATGGCAAATGTTTTACGTTTTTGAATTTCTTTAAGAATGCTCATAGCAATAGAATACAATAGTCTTGCGTGAAAAA
>JBFMDF010000331.1:0-2956 GCA_040753935.1 Bacteroidota bacterium
CTCAAACATTTGGAACGGATGTGTGCGAAGAATATTCTATCAGTTATTCAACGTGGTGAAGGAATGCAACTATTATTTCTCATCATGTTTATGGCTTCTAGTACAATGGCGAACACTCAGAAAGATATTTTGCAGTTACATCAAAAAATCTCAGCAGTATTGGATACTGTTCAGGGAACGTTTGCTGTTGCCTTCAAGGACTTACAAACAGGTCAGACGTTATACATTAATGAACATGAGAATTTTCACGCCGCCAGTACAATGAAAACTCCGGTTATGGTAGAAGTATTTAAGCGGGTTAAAGAACGAAAATTTTCGCTCGATGATTCAATCGAAGTTCGAAATTCGTTCCGGAGTATTATTGATGGCAGTGAGTACTCATTGGAACTTTCTGACGACAGCGACGATGGACTGTATCATTACATCGGAAAAAAAGAATCAATTCGAAATTTAGTCTTCAAGATGATTACAGTCAGTAGTAACCTTGCAACGAATCTCCTTATCGAAAAAGTTGGTGCAGATAACGTGATGGAAACGATGAAAAAGACAGGACTACATGAGATTCAGGTGCTTCGCGGGGTGGAAGATGGTAAAGCATTTCAGGCCGGTAAAAACAATACCGTAACCGCGTGGGATCTTGCACTTTTGTTTGAGCGTATTGCAAAAAAACAACTTGTCTCGCCGTCCGCATGCGATAGCATGATCAACATTTTGTTGAATCAACAATTTAATACCATGATTCCGGCAAAACTCCCCTCCGGGGTAAAAATTGCACACAAGACGGGTTCTATCACTAATGTTCAACATGACTCAGGAATAATCTATCTACCTGACGGACGCACGTATGTGTTGGTTATTCTCTCGAAAAACTTACGTTCAAATTCAGAAGGGATTGAAGTCATTGCTGAACTTTCGAAAATCATTTATGAATTTGTAGTGGGATAAGTATGTTTACAGGAATAGTCGAAGAAATTGGAACCATCGGTTCAATCACTACAATGGGTGATGGGTTGGAGTTTACTATTAAGGCGAAAAAAATATTACGTGGCACTACTATTGACAACAGTATTTGTGTTAACGGTGTCTGCCTGACGGTGGTGAAAAAGACAAAGTCTTTTTTCACAGTACAAGTAATGAAAGAAACCTTACGAAAAACCAATCTCGGTACGTTGGCAGTGAATGATTTAGTGAATCTCGAACGTTCTGTCCGGTTGAACGACCGATTAGGTGGTCACTTAGTACAGGGACATATCGATACAATCGGGACAGTAACTGGCATCGAAACATTGAAATCGAGCTGGATGTACACAATCACATTTCCGAGACAATTCCGAAAGTATTTAATCTATGTTGGATCAATTGCCATTGATGGAACAAGTTTAACAGTAGCGCGTCTTAACCGAAACAACTTTACCGTTGCTATTATTCCTTATACCTATCACCATACAATCTTTCATCGGTATAAGAAGGGGAGTATAGTAAATTTGGAATTTGATGTGATTGGTAAATATATTGAAAGTATTGTGACCTACGGAAAATCATGAAATCAATGAAAGAAATTTTTCTACGGCTTTTGAAAACAAGAATTTTCCGTGCCATGTATTGGATGGTAGGAGTTTTTTTCCTCTTCCTTTTTATCATGGATTCGTTTGTCATGCCATGGTACGTCAATAAAGGTGGTACGCTTACAGTGCCAAATGTTGTAGGACTGAAAGAGGAGACGGCACGCAAGTTACTCGACTCGCTTCATCTTGAACCGAAGATCGGCGATACTCGTCCCGATAATACTTATCCTGTAGGATATGTCGTTGCACAGAATCCTGAACCCCAGCAGGTTGTAAAAACAGGACGCAGGATATATCTTACCATTTCCGGCGGCGAACAACTGGTAGTGGTTCCTTCATTAAGAGGAAAAACAATCAGAGATTCAAAGTTCACGTTAGATCGGATTGGTCTCAATCAGGGAGGCATTCAATATCAGACATCACTCGAATTTCCGGAGGGAACAATTATGGCGCAAGATATTCCCCCCGGCAGCAAAGTGAAACGAGGAACGTACATTGGCATTACTATCAGCGCAGGCGAATCGATCGACAGCATTTATATTCCGTCGTTGATTGGAAAAACATTAACTGAAGCGCAAAAAATATTACGAACAAAAGGTTTGCGTGTTGGAAATATTATTTATCAAGTCAATGAAGAGATGCTGCCGAATACAATTATCGATCAATTACCTCGGGAAAATGAAATTGTAACAACAAAAAAAGAAGTTGATTTGTTTGTAGCTCAAGCACCCGAAAAGAGAAAATAACAGTACGGCGAGACGATGACAAAGCAAAAAATTATCTTACCTTCCATCTTATCGGCGAATTTTGCGCATCTGCAAGAGGATATTCGACGAGTGGAATCTGCCGGAGCCAAAATGCTTCATCTAGATATCATGGATGGACATTTTGTACCAAATATTTCATTTGGTCCGGCTATTGTTAAAACGATTGATTCATTCTCTTCTCTGCCGCTCGATGTTCACCTCATGATTGAACAACCCGACCGGTATCTTGAAAGCTTCACAAACGCTGGTGCGAATATTGTGACGGTTCATGTTGAGGCATGTAAGCATCTGCACAGAACTATTTCTACGATAAAAGAGCTTGGGGCAAAAGCAGGTGTCAGCCTTAATCCCGCAACTCCGTTAACTGCTATTGAAGAAATTCTTCCGTTTGTTGATGTAGTGCTGGTGATGTCAGTAAACCCCGGCTTCGGGGGGCAACAGTATATTGCATCGAGTACAGAAAAAATAAAACAACTCGTGACCACGATATCTACTAGACAGTTGAACACCATTGTAGAAGTTGACGGTGGAATCGATGCAACAACAATTACAACTGCAGCAAATGCCGGTGCCGAATATTTTGTTGCTGGTAATTCAATTTTCGGCAATGGTAACATTGAAACA
>JBFMDF010000332.1:0-2956 GCA_040753935.1 Bacteroidota bacterium
GTGCCAGCAGAATTTCTTCACGCGAAAATTCAACTCTCAGTTGTCCATTTCCCTGAAAGCCGATGACAGTGCGAAGTGTTTGGCCGTTGAAATCCGCTACGACAACCTGAGGTACAACATTGTCCTCCGCACTGCTTGTTTCAACCTTAAAGCCAAGTTCAACATTTTGCTCTGGACGATAAGAAAAATCGGTTGCAAGAGACAAAGAAACAATTTGTCGTCGTTGATTGATGAATGAGGATGAAACTGCATTATCGTTCTTCACAATAATGTCAGTTTGGTTTGCAACGTCGCTGGTGAACTGAAATCGTGAGCGGAAAGAACGTTCGCGTATGTAATTTCTTTCACTGCCTGAGGAATATTGACTTAATCCTTTTCGCTGATTAAAACGAAATCGGAACGAATATTCAGGTTTGTTTTCGAATAGGTAGAAGTCTTGCTGGATAAATTGAAAGCCGTATTGAGTTGTGGTTTGACGAAGAAAACGATTGAGATTTAAAAGGTAGATTTGACGAATATCCGGTTCTGTGCTTCGTTCTTCAAGTCGTGCATATGTTTCCGTAGAAAGAACACTGATGTACTTTTCGAACGCTGAGCTTGGTTGTTTGATGAACCGAGCAGGGCTAAGTTTTATCTTTGCCGATGTTTTAAGACTGATGATTGGAACTAGATGATCGCTGTTAATGGTAATAGCGTTATATTCGCCATCATATCGATCTAATCTAAATTCTCGTTCATCATTCACATCAACAATTCCATCCTGATCGGCGTCAAACCACACATATTGTCCTTCGCCTTTTCTGACTTTATAGAAGAGACGTTCCAGTTTTGCTGTACGTTGTGTAGCAGCATCGTAAAATACGTCGATGTCGATACCCTGTGAAAACGGACGGTAACGTGATTGTATTTTCATCAGTGTTGTACGCTGGTTAACATTTGTTGATTGAAATTGCCGTTCGAAAAATTTTTCGCGGAACGTCAACGTCGTTGAAGCACTGAAATTCTGAACTTCACGGAGGGTCAGTGCATAACTTTGGGTGAATGATTTCGATTGAGGAATTATTTCTCCGTTCAAAGCTATGTTATCTTTTCTCCATTCCAATTCTGTAGAGCCATCAACGCCGAATAGATTATTTGCCGTAATTTTCGGCGCAATAAGGGTAAACGCATAACTTGATGAAGTAAGTGAATCGGTAATATCATTTTTTATTCTTCTGTTTTCTTCTTCCAATCGCAGAGAAGGTTTTAGAGACCCGAAGGCGTATTCAATATGTCCTTTTTGCCGAAACCACGTATTGCTCAATAACGTTACTTTTTCTCTTCCTTCTATATGTTCCGCCATATATTGGAGGGAAGGGAATTTTTCATTCTTGACATTTACTCCTCCTTCATATCGTTGTGATGAAAATTCTTTCTCCCGAACCAACGAACCTGCACCAGTAAAGATTGAAATGTCGGTAAGCGGCGAGTACGTTATTTTACCTTCTCGAATTTCTTCTGTGGACTGCGATGTTGCCGATAAACTATCGGTACTCCACTTCCTTCCAAATTCAACTTCATTTGCTCTGTCAAAAGAGACGAATGTTTTTTCCCGATAGCGCTCATAAAAAAAAATATCGAATGACCCAATCGTAGTATTACCGATGGTGATATTCTTGGGAGAATATCGTGTGGTGAGTTTTATTCCTTTTCCATCATTCACATTGTCACCAATTGTTGAGAAACGATTTTGGTCGAAGTTACTGGCGGCAAATTCAGCATCGATAGTGAATTCTTTCATTGGTGTAATAGTTGATTGTATTGCATAAAGTTGATGCAACTGTGCTGACGGCAAAATAATAATGGGAAGATATTCACCGCGTTTTAAACCGACAAACCTGTATCGACCTAATCCTTCCCGTACATAATCTCCGTTCCCAATACCAACACTTGAGAATGCAACATTATACACTGAACTTGAATCACCTTGCAAAAAGCGGTAGTATCGAAATGGTTGACTGTCAATAATTGTATCAACAACGGCGTAGTTACCTTTGCCAATACCGAGTGAATCTCTTCCAACAAATAGTGCGCCTGATTTCGTCGCTAACGTATTTCCGCTTTGTTGTAGAATTACTTTATCAACCTCAGAAAGTGAGATGTCTATCGGTGAATCAGGATCGTCACCCTCTCGATAGTATTGAAAGCGCAACTGTACACTAGTACTTGGTTGTGTTGAAATACCGGCGCCAAAAAAATTTCTCACAAACTGCCGATCCGAATATTCAAAATCAACAACAATGCGGGAGGCTCCGGTTATTAACCGACGTGTTGAGAATGTGATTTCAGCGCTGCCGTAATCAATGGAATAATCATTATTGTCCCCGCGTACCATTTCTATACCGTCAACAAACACCTTCTCTGAGCCGGCAATGATGATGATGTTGCGTTCATTGTTTTTTCCCCGTAATCGGTACGGTCCTTGAACTCCTTCAATCCCCTGAAATTGATTTGTATGAAATTTTCCGCGGGTTGTTGCCGCCGTAACAACAACCTCAGTCTGAGGCGTAACATTTAGGTAATTGGCGCTAACCTTAGCGCCCTGTAATTTACGACTGACTGAAGAAAATTCACTGCCGGTAAAGGTGTATTGAAAATCTCCTAATGTTGCATGATATACAGAACTTTTAATTTCAACAAACACATTGTCTACTTCTTGAAGTGTTTGAGTATTCCCTTGCGGTTGAATCGGTGTATTTTCGTCTGTTAATGCGGCAACGATTTCAATTTCATTCGAGAGCTTTCCTGCCATTTGAAGTCGAAAACCTGAACTGAGTGTTAAGTCCCGATTCGATCCAACAAGAAAACCTCTGCTAATCGAACCACTTTTTGTCAACTCGGGACCAAAAATATTACTGAAAGTTCCCTCCTGTTGAATAACGCCGAGTGCTCTGTTTTTTTTACCCGCAGTATCCGG
>JBFMDF010000333.1:0-2945 GCA_040753935.1 Bacteroidota bacterium
CCCGCCGCCTCTTCAAATAATCTTCGCCGTTCATCCGCTTTATCGCTCAAAATGGATTCAATCATTTTCAACTCAATCACCGAATACGCATCTGAACCCATGCCGGTATCCATGAAGAGATCTTTAATATCTTTCAATCGGCAGAGTGTTTTGTTTAAATAGTATTCACTTTCTCCGGAACGGTACACGCGTCGTGTGATAGTCACTTCTTTATATTCGGAAGGAAGAATCCCTTTTGTATTCTCAATCGTCAACGATACTTCAGCCATACCAAGCGGTTTGCGGCTTTTGGTACCGTTGAAAATCACATCTTCCATCTTATCGCTTCGCAAACGGCTCGGCTTTTGTTCACCCAACGCCCATCGAATCGCATCAACAACATTTGTTTTGCCGCAGCCGTTGGGACCGACGATCGCCGTTAATCCTGCATCGAATGCCAAGTTCACTTTGTTGGCAAACGATTTAAAGCCGAATATTTCCAATTTCGATAAATACATGAGTCGTTAATTGATCGATGGAAGAATTGTCGTTACGAAATACTCAGCATACGCCGTAACGGCAATTGCATGATCGAGATAGAAATATAAGCCAACCAAGAAAAGTAGTAGCCCTGCAAACCCGTACACATACATTTTCGGACGGTAAATGTGGTAAATCACCGAAACACCTTTCAACGTTCGGAGCAAGACCCACAGCGACATCACCACCATCATTCCCAAAATCCAGGGAACGTATGGCTCACTTTGCAATACGCGATACAATATCATCGTTACAGGAATCAAAAATGTCCACGGCAACGACGTCCACACCGCAATAGAGTAGGAATGGAAGAGACGAATTTTTACACGAGCAAGTTTTGAAAACAGTTGAATCAGCAATGTCAGCACAAAAAACCATACGAAAACTGCCGCGGAAAAATAGGCAATGCTTACCAGCGGATTCCACGCCATGACAATGATGACTTCTTTAATTTCGTCTGTCAGCAGGTACGACAGCACGTAATCAAGCACCGCATTTGAACGAAAATGGTGCAGCAAACTTGAGAAAACAATTCCACACGTTAGTGCAATAATCACAGCTGTCACTGTTGTGTGGAAAAGCGGAAGCGTGAATTGGTCGCGAATATCGGCAAAGAAATTGTATGAATTAATGATGGCGCGTCGTGTGCTTTCGCGAAATCGGCGGTTTCCATTCCACAACCACGCCACCATCAGCAATAACCCTATGCCGGAAATAACATAGACATATGGCGTTGGCGGAACGTAGGTACCGACTGGTAACGCTGAAATTTTTTGGTCATGAAAGAGAGAATGAACCAAATCGTACGCCGCCTTTTTGCTTCTATCTAATTCCACAATGCCGGTGGTATGAAGATGAACATCATACGGTTTCATGCCGAGAATCGGACGATCGCTTCGGAAGTCGTTGAATGAAAAAATCATGCTTCCGGCAATACCTGCTTCTCTGATCACCGCGTACCGCTGATGAAGAAATCGTGCCTGGGCTTCCTGCGAATTCGGATCGCTGTACCCATTGCGGTTTCCCGTTTCAGCCGCCCTGCCGTAGCCTGCTATAACAATTGCCTTTGTAGGATACGATTGTTTAATCTCCGTCACCATCGCGCGAAAAGTTTTCACATCCTGCAAAGCAGCATTCACTGCAACAATGTCTGTCGGAAGGGGTTGATCGTTGTGAGAACCACTGATGAAGGCATAGGTTAATCTGCTATCAAGTGATTGCGCTATTTGATGCAAATATCTAATGAGATCACCTTCACGTCGTTCGCTATCCGTCAACATTTCACCAAGACCCCACGCAATGACGCTTGGATGATGTTTATCGCGGTTAATCATTTCTTGAAGTCGTTGTTCCATTATTGCGCGGTACTGCTCATCATCGGTAATTGATTTCGGAATGCCGATGTTGGGAATTTCCTGTAGTACAAACAATCCGTATCTATCGCACAGCGCAACGAAAAACGGATGAGGCGGATTAAATGCTACACGAACAGCGTTGGCTCCAAGATTCTTTATCAATGCTACATCCTTCTCCATCTCTTCATACGTCAATGCACTTCCGTGCTTTTCTGAATCTTCAATCCATACGACACCACGCAACACTACCGGCGCTCCGTTCAGCAACAGCGCATTTCTTTCTTTTACTATTGTGCGAATACCCGTTGTGATTGACGTTTCATCAATCAACGAATCTTTTTTACCTTCAAACGCAAGAAGCGAAATTCTCACTGAATATACTTCCGGCGTTTCGGGACTCCACAACTTTGCATTCTGGAGCGAAAGAGAAATATCATGCCGGACTTCACGATTTGACTCCAACGCTACCGGTACCAATATTTGTTTCCCGACGACAACACCGGAATTTGCTTCTACTACTTCCGCCGCCAGTTGCATTATCTTGGAACTTAATTGAGGAAATTGAGTTAGGTCTTTGGCTGATATTGTTGCCGAAACAAGCAGGCGGGTTGCTTTTGGTTCAATGGCTTCTACGGAAACATCGGCCTTGCTAATCCATACTCGTGGCGTTGCAACAATAAAGATATCGCGTGTTATTCCGCCGTAGTTTTTCCAGCCGTCCACCTGCGCACGCGGAGGAAAGGTCGTGCGATAATTCAATCTGTTATCAACCACTACGCGTATAACATTTTCTCCGCCGACCTGAATAAGATTTTCCGGAATCGGCAGTTCAAACGATGTGTATCCCCCTTCGTGCTTACCGACAAACGTTTCGTTGATAAAAATTTCGGCCTGATAATTCATTCCGTACGAAACAAATGAAAACACGTTCCGCGAAATTGTTTCCGCTGAAACAAAAAATTTTTTTCTGAAAGTGATTAACCCTTCAAACGAAGTTGCAGAAGGAACTTTTACTTTTTGCCATGTGGTGCCGTTATCGAGAGAGTATTCCCACTCTCCTGCCAAGTCTAT
>JBFMDF010000334.1:0-2932 GCA_040753935.1 Bacteroidota bacterium
GGTACTTTCTCTGCACAAAGATGGTACTTGCTTCAATGCTCAAAAGGAAGAAAGGACATATTGTTAACATCCATTCGGTTGCGGCGAAAGATGTCTTCTACAACTCCTCTGCCTATGCCGCTGCAAAAGCAGGCGCATTAGCAATGTCGCGTTGTCTTCGTCATGAAGTGAGAAAAAAAGGTGTGCGGGTTATTGATGTCCTTCCCGGAGCGACCGATACCGACATGTGGAGCAAAAAAGTTCGAAAAAAATACCACCAAAAAATGCTTCAACCGGAAGATGTTGCCGATGCTGTGGTTTCTATTTATTGCCAACCCCAACGATTAACAACTGATGAAATTATTTTGCGACCTGTTGAAGGAGATTTATCATGAGGCAGGACGGCATTGTTGACACAGTATCGTTTGTGGTAAGATTGCAACGCAGAATTAATGTCAATGGAGAACTGGATATACGTCTGATAAAAAATGAAGTGGTAAAAAGTACTTTTGTTCACCTACATAATTTTATACGAACCAACTCACCACAATTGCTACAGTAAAACAAAGGGCGGATGTGCCGCCCTTGTCTTAATATCAATTCCTGCAAAGGAACATCAGCCTTCATTTGGTATGTTACGGTTGATGGCGTCGCATCATAGGATGTCGATTCATCCGTGACGGCATTCCATCGTGCATAGCGCGCAAATGATTGCGAGGTGCGTTAAGATGGTGCAACAACGCCTTCTTCCATATTTTTTGTTGTTCTGGCGTGAGTACTTTGTTCTTTTCAAGCCAGCCGTTGTAGTGATTCATTTTCATCGCCGTTTGTGTTGCAGCAATTTCATTGAATTTTTTTTCGATTGCTGTTTTATCTGATGCATCAGTATCCATCAACCGACGCAGTTCTAATCGAGCAGTGGCAAGTTTTGAGCGCAATTCAATTTGTTTTTTCTGTACGTCAAACGAAATTTTTTTGAATTGTTCCTGTTGTGCATCAGTTAATTTTAGTTCATCCATCAGTTGTTGTTTGAATGGATGAAATGGCGGCGGATCAGGATGAGCGAACGCAAAAGAGAAGGCAAAGAGTGCTGCAGCTAACCATAGTGTTTTCATAAAACCTCCGAAGTAAATGTGAATAATTCTGTGTTTCAGTCGTTTGTTTGACAGGACATCTCAAAAGAAAGTTTAACATTGAATTGCATCAAACCTTTATTTATTTTTAGACAGATGAGTATGAAAAGAATGATTGTAGTTTCCGCCATTGCGCTTGCCGTTGGCTCTTCCGGTTGTTTTGTTTACAATCCCGCAGCAGAATTTGTAAAACAACGGTACACAAACACCGTATCGTATTTCAATACATTTTACAATGCGCAACGAGCATTCGATGATGCAGAACAAGAAATGTTGGCGGCTCAGAGAGATTTTCGCGAACGTTCATTAGCAGGAGGTCAATTCACACTTCCTCAGTCTGCACGTTCCAAATTCACCGTCTCAATAGAAAAAAATTCCAAAGTGCTTTCATTCTATGCCGACTCAAAATGGGTGGACGATGCTCTGCTGATGATCGGTAAAGCATATTTTTATCTTGAAGATGACGTACGTGCGGAACGAAAATTTCTTGAATTGGAAGTAAAATTCCCCGAAAGCGATTTGCTAAATGAAGCAATACTGTTTCTTGGACGTAGTTTAATGCGTCAGAAGAAATATGCGGAAGGGACTAAACGACTTGACGATCTGTACACAAAAGCTCTTGTAACAGATAAAAATATTGCCGGCCTGGCTTCGGTGGAATTAGCACGATACTATTTTAGCCAAGAAGATTACAATCAAGCGGAAAAATTATTTTCCCAGGCGTTACCATTGCTGGATGATGAAGAACTGCAGGCAATTGTCCAATTTTCCCTCGCACAGTGTTTCGAAAAGTTAAAGAACTACAGGAAAGCAGAAGAGGAGTATAGGAAAGTTGCTGACTACGAGGCGGGATACACTCTGCAATTTACCGCAGTGCTTTCCAGAGCAAGAATGTTGGTGCAGATGAAAGAATTTGAGAAAGCGCTGGAGATGTTAGAACAGCTACTGGATGATACAAAGAACAAAGAATTTTATGCGTCAATTCATTTTCACATTGCCGAGGCGATGCAGGCACAGGGAGACCGCTCTACGGCAATGGAAAAGTATCGTTACATAGATACCGCATTTGCCCGAACAGACGAAGCGGCGAAATCGTATTTTGCTTTGGCAAAAATTTATGAAACAGAAGAGATCAACTATGATTCGGCGCGAGTGCTGTACGGCAAAGCCCGTACAGAATTTCCCACTTCGAAGATCACCGAAGAAGCAGCACGAAAGGCGGAAATTTTCATTAAGTATGATACTTTCATAAAAGACCTTGCGCGTTTCGATTCGTTGATTGCTAACGCCAAGCGCCAAAAAGAAATTGACGATTCACTTCGCGCTTTTACAATCGACTCCGCTGCCATTGCCGTAAAAGATACATTACCGGTATCTGCCGCAGAGCAGAAAAACCGAAAAACAACCCGACCGTCGAAGAAGTCAGAAACAACGTCGGATTCTCTTTCTAGAATTGATTCGGCAAAGATAAAAGCGGCGACCGCCAAAGAGTTAGCCCACAAACAACTGCTCGATTCGCTCCATCGTTCACTCACGCGGACAAAGTTTGAATTGGGCGGATTGTTTTTTTTAGAACTTCAGATTCCTGACTCTGCTGTTTATTGGTATAGCAAAGTAATTCAGGATGATCCGAATAGCGATTATGCGCCGCGAGCGCTATATACAATTGCAGAAATTTATCGAACAGCAAAAGAACAGTCTCAAGCTGTACGAGATTCATTGTATGCCCATATCATTAAAGTTTATCCCAATTCACCGTACGCGCACGAATCACGGAAAATTCTCGGCTTGCCGCCGGTTGTAGTGGAAAAGGATTCAGC
>JBFMDF010000335.1:0-2921 GCA_040753935.1 Bacteroidota bacterium
GCTTTCACAGTCCAATAATCTGAAGAGCCGGCAGGATTGGTCAGGTTGCTGAATCGTACGGTTGATCCACCATCCCAGCGCAACAAGTTGCCGTCATCGCCGCGCATTTGCACGGTTGATGAACTCTTGAGCGTATCCGGTACTGTCGATGTGTTGACAAGGAATGTCACTTCAACCGATGGTTCGTATTTGTATGCGTTCGCGCCACTGCCAACTATAATTCTGGCACTATCGCCATAACCAACTGATCTGAAGGCACCGCTAAATGGCGAAAGAAGTTTTGTAAATGTAGCACCGTTGTCTTCAGACCACCATGCCGCAGTACTTGAACCCGCCGCACCAACAATAATCATTTTGTTTGTTCCGCGAATCGGCTGTGGAATATATGCTTTGTTCACACTCAACGGTACACCTGGTTCAATAACCAACGTGTCGCTCCACGTAGCGCCGCCATCGGTGGTCTTATGAAGCGGGAATGATGTCGTCGAGCTACTCGACGCTTGACGTCCGACACCCCATCCCAGATTTGCGTCTTTGAATCTGATAGAACGGAAATAGTAGTTATTAGTTCCGCCCGTCAAATTTGCTTCACTCCATGTCCATGTAGCACCAGCATCGGTTGATTTGATGATGGGAGCTAACATGCGGCGTGGTGCTGAACTTGAATAGTACGCAATCCACACATTGTTTCCTTCAACCTCTATGCAAGCTCCGTACGATGCAATTGCAAAAAAGCGATATGCTGATTTTGCTGAATCCGGCAGATTGGTGATTCGTGTCCAAGTTGCCCCAGCATCTGTGGATTTTACTACATGCAGACCGCCAAAATCAGCGTCGCCAACAGCTATCGCTGTCGTGCTATTCAAGAAACGCACTCCGTCAAACCATCCTGTATCTGGCGTGGAATAAGAATAGACTTTTGTCCACGTCTTTCCTTTGTCAACCGACCGGTACAAATTACCATCGTAGTCGCCGACAACCGCCGTTGAATCGTTTGCTGATGAAACGTTGGCGTAGCCGACATTTTGAGTCGCCGGTAATGCCGTGCGTGTCCATGACTGACCATTATTGTCTGAATAGAAAGCATAGTCATTCGAACCACTGAATGCTAATGCCCACACGACTCCGCTGGGACGATAGTCAATGTATTTGACTGAATATCCGGCGAGACTCAGCGGAAGCCAAACCGATGACGCTGCATCAACAGATTCGTTACCGGCAGAAGCCTTGGCGCGGAGTTCTTTCTCCAGCCTGATTTTCTCTTCACGACCATCTAATGCAAGTAATACACCTGCAACAAGAAATGTCGTCAAGAAAAGTTTTAAGAGATGCTTCATAGCACTTCTCCTATGATTTGTGTTTGATTTAGTGAATTGTGGTTATTACGTGTTTCGAAATGTCTATTCTGTGGATATGTTCTCCGTGTATTCACCTCCCTGTGCGCAAATGTTGTAAAATTAGTTATTAAAGTCAAAGTTAAAAAGTGATGCTGACTGCAACCGTTTGAATTCCACCAAATTTACCGAAATCCTGATATGAATAATCAACTGAGATGAAATTCACGGCTGTCAACTCATACCTTGCTCCGCCTCCTATTGTGTATCCCTCTTCACTTTCTTTCAAAAAAAGAGATTTAAAACCTGCACGGAAAAACAACGATTCTCTCCAGCCAAGTTCGCCGCCGAGATTGAGTGTCTCCGCATTATCGCTCGGTCTGAGTGCATCGGCGGCAAGCGTAAAACGCATCTCTTCTGTGTGCATCACATCTATTGCTGCACCGACACGAAACAACAGCGGCAAGGGCCAATCATCCGTTTTCAATCGTGCAACAATAGTTTTATTCGTCCCTTGGTTTTGCGGATCAAGGTCTATCGGCCTGAACAAATCTTTTCCATCGAGTCTCATATCGCTTCCAAAATTCGAAATGCTCATGCCGATCGTTAATCCATTGAAATCGGTTTTGTATTTTAGTCCAACATCCACACCAATGGCACTGGCTGATTCATTCCAGATTTTCTGTTGAATGTATTTTGCCGTACCCCCAATGGAAAATTTATCGGTCAAATTTCGCGCGTAACTTAATCCCACGGCAATATCGGACGCTTTCCACGTCTCCCCTGTTCCTTCTTGGTTTGTTTCGGTGGTAATAAGTTCTTCGCCGTAATCTAACTGCGTAATACTAACACCAATAGCGCTTTGACCATCGAGATTGATCATGACACCAACCCAATCGAACTTCGTATCTACAAGCCAGTTGGTGTGTGAAACCATGAATTGCGAATTGCCGGACTGTGAAATGGCACCGGGATTGTAATACAATGCAGTAACATCATTTGCAAGGGCTACAAACGCGCCGCCCAAACTAACTCCGCGCGGTCCGACAGCTATTCCCAAAAACGGTGCTGCCGCTGTGCCGACTTTCGATTGTGCCGGCAGCAACGAACCTGAGAGCAACAGCAGCAAGGTTATGCAAACTTTTTTCATAATCATCTCCCGTTGCATTTATTTAATGATTGCAATCTTTCCGGTTTTCGTGCCGGCTGATGATTCAACAACGTAGAAATAAACTCCGTAGGCAATGTCAAGATTCTCCTTCGACTTAAGATCCCATTTTACTGTGCCATTGAACATCGTTCCGTCGTGTGTTAATGTTCGAAGGTGTTCCCCACGCGCAGTATAGATAGAAATAGTTGCACCGACCGGAACATTTTGAAATTCAATTTTTCTTTCACCGCGTCCAAACGTTCCGGGCGCCAGCGGCGCTTCGAAATTTGTCTGCACAACGTAAGGATTCGGAACAACGCGAATGTTCGACAATTCCGTGGTTGCTTTTGTGGTTAAGATTTTTGGTTTTTCTGTTGTGAAGGTAAAGATATCACCACGTCGAAAAGGCTTTCGCGTGCGTATTTTCAGCGTGTCTC
>JBFMDF010000336.1:0-2918 GCA_040753935.1 Bacteroidota bacterium
CAACGGTCCGCACATTCCGATACAGTGCATACTGCCGAGAAGACCAAGGGTAAATGCTGCAAGAAGGTTTATCATAAATGATATTTTTACGTCAATGCGTACATCACTGAGTAACTTGTTCTACTGCTTACTGTATAATTACCGGTCGCTCGGTATAAAAATTCTGCTCCCCAACACTCCATGAAATTTTTACTCTCCACAATCCTTTCGATAAATTTACTGTTGAAATTGACTGAGTATAGGTAGAATCAACCGCAATACGGTAACTGACATCCTGCATCTTATCCGACGGACGAAAGAACATAATCACCCCTGAGTATTTCTCAGGCGCATCGATGATGGGGAAATGGAGCGTCAACCCAGCGGAAGTAAAATCGAACGAGACTTTCCCTCCCAGTGCATTGGTTCTTTCCACAACGTTGATCTGTTGCTGATATTGTAATTCTCTTTCGTAGTAATCTTCGGTAACAAGGTCAACACGCTGATTCATTGAAATAAACACCATTGACAGAATCGCCACGGCAAAAACCACCAGCGAGAGTACTATCCACGAGCCAAAACTTATTTTTTTCATATTCTTCCCTTATTTACATTTTTTTCTACTGGTCCTAAAAATGATGTAACGATGCGGTTGATTTCTTTACCATTTGCCTGTACCGCAATTTCAATCGGAGTGTTCATCTTTGTAATCTCGTTCTTCTTCAATATCACAAATGCTTTTGCCTGCGCAGATTCCTGCGGAGGGATTACCAGACTATCACCCAGTACTCTCACTTCACCACTGCCGCTTATCAGTCGCAACGTAATTGCTTGCGGGTGAAAGGTTTTGTTCAGCAATTGAATATCGTACAAATTGCTCACCTTGTTGTTCGGCTGTTCTTGATAAAACATTCCCGGCGTACGGAGAATTGTTACATCAACATCAGCACGTGTTGCCAGCAGGTAGGCAAGAACTGCAATCAGCACAACTTGCACAGCGCTGTATCCAAGAACGCGCGAGGTAAAAATTGTCCGCCGTTTTTCCTGAATGCCTTTCATCGAATCGTACCTAATCAATCCTTTCGGCTTCTTTATCTTCTCCATAACGTAATCACACGCGTCAATGCAGGCAGCGCAGTTCACACATTCCAACTGCGTTCCATTGCGAATATCAATCCCGGTCGGACAAACAGCAACACATTCTTTGCAATCAATGCAGTCGCCGTTGGTGCGTTGTACGCCCCGTTTCATTTTACCGCGCGGTTCGCCGCGGACAAAATCGTATGCAATAACAATAGAATTGGGATCAAGCAGAACACCCTGCAACCTCCCGTAGGGACAGACCAAAATGCACGCTTGTTCGCGAAACCAAATAAAAATCCAATAGAACAATCCGGTAAACAACAGCATCGCAGTAAAACCGCCAACATGTAGTTCGATAGGATCAGTTACAATCTTCCACAGCGCTTCTTTCCCGATAACCCAGGCGAGAAGCATATTAGAAACAAGAAACGAGATCACAAAGTAGATACCGTACTTCATCCCTTTCTTTGCTATCTTTTCTCCCGTCCACGACGATTCGTTCAAGCGTTTTTGATTGTTGTGGTCGCCTTCAATCCAGTAATCAATCTTGCGAAACACCATCTCCATAAACACCGTCTGCGGACAAATCCATCCACAAAACAATCTACCGTACACTGCTGTAAACAAAAAGATGAAGACGATAGTAGCAATCATTGTCAGCCCGAGCAGAAAAAAATCGTGGGGACCGAACGGAAATCCGAACAGGATGAACTTTCGGTTGACAATGTCGAACAGCATATACGGCTGTCCATTCAACGTAATGAATGGAACTCCGAAGAGTATCGCCAGAAGAATGATGGCAACCGCCACACGCGCTCGATGAAATCTACCGGCAGGTTTTTTCGGATACACCCACTTCCGCTTGCCGCTTTGTTCTACAATACCGAGTGAATCGCGAAATGATTCTCGGTTCTCAACACGTTCCGCCATCATAACAATACCCTTCGCAGGATTTCTTTCAACCACCGTTCATCTATTTCCTGCACCGATTTCAAGGTAAGATGCTTCATACTCTGCTCTCCACTGTGCAACGCAGTACGCTCTTCTTTTGAAAGTCCCGCCAAGGAAAATCCAACCGTCACATGCTCTCCCAGCGCGGCGAGATAGACTTTGTCTTCGTACCATGCGGCATCCATTTTCATCTGTTCATGAACGCCCGGTACCGTCTCCAAAATGATTCGCCTCACCTCACTACAAATTTCTCTCTGCGGAGATTTCAACTTTTTGATGTAGTCTTCAACCGGTGTCGTCATTAACTGGACTTTCCTTTCACGCTGTCTTTAACTGCGGCAACCGGCTCAACATACAACTCACCTTCCGGAGATTTCCCTCCCGGCGGGTTCGTTCCTTGCAGAGAGAGCACATAACTTGCAATTTGTTGTATCTGCTTTTGCGTGAACACTAACTGCCAACTGATCATCCCTTTAGCCGGCACCCCCATTTTAATTGTGTGATACACATTTTTGATACCACCCCCATGAATCCAATACTTGTCTGTAAGATTTGGTCCCACCAATCCTCCACCCTGCGGCCCATGACACGAAATGCAGTATTTTTGAAAAGTTTCCGCTCCGAATTTCAACGACGCTTCATCCGTCAGCGGCGTCAACGCATTCTCATCAATCGTTCCGTCAGCCGCAAGTGCAATTTTCTTTTGAAGTTCTGCGGCTTGCACTTCTGCCATGTATTCGGCTTCCATCAGCGGAGAGATGTTGAAAACATGATAGTCCAACAAATAGACAACGGCAAAAATTATTGTTGCGAGAAAGAGATAGTTGAACCACGGCGGAATTCTGTTATCTAATTCACGAATGCCGTCAAAATCATCACCGAGGTCTTGCGCAGTTTCTGTTTCC
>JBFMDF010000337.1:0-2912 GCA_040753935.1 Bacteroidota bacterium
TGCTTCTCTCGACGATTAAAGGAAAATTAAAACGGAAAGAGCAAATCAACGAAGCGTTCGCTTTCCAGACAGATGAAATTAAAAATCAACTCTTCCGGCTTATCTCACATGAAATGCGCACGCCGTTGACTGCAATACTCGGCACCACCGAACTGCTCTCCGATTCGAGAGAGCAACTGTCGCCACAAGAGATGACCTCATTTCTTGAAATGTTACAAGCCAGCAGCAAACGACTTAACAGCATGGTGGATGATTTTTTGATGGCTATGAAAATTGAGACCGGCGAGTTGTTCAAGGAAATTGGTGAGAAGGAAGCGAGAATCAATTCCTACTTATTAAGTGTCGGTGTATTGCGGAATTGTGAACCAAAAATACAGGAGAAGAAAATTGTTGTCGTCAACACCATTGCCGACAAAGAATATACTATTGCGGCCAATGGCAGTCATGTTGAAAATATGTTGTTCCGCCTTGTCGATAATGCGGTGAAGTTTTGCCGTGAAGGAGGAAAGGTATCGCTCTCGTTGCGAGAAGAGCAATCGTCGTTGACGTTTGTTGTTCAAGATGAAGGATGGGGAATTCCGAAAGAGAAGCAGGGGTTGCTCTTTCGTAAATTTCAGCAAATAGATAGGGAAAAGAATGAACAACAAGGGGCGGGGCTGGGTTTGTACATTGCAAGAAGGTTGGCAGAAGCTAATAACGCACGCATTACCTTTGATAGTGAAGAAGGGAAAGGTTCGACATTTTTTTTGACAGTGTCGCTGATAGCATCGTAAGTTGATTCACAGTTTCTTTCTAAAATTCTTCGCCGGAAACACGTTGAATAGAAGCCCCAACGGCGGATAATTTTTTTTCAATCGCTTCGTAGCCGCGGTCAAGATGATAGACACGCAGCACCTCAGTTTCCCCTTCTGCTTTTAATGCGGCAAGAATCAGCGCCGCCGACGCTCTCAAATCAGTCGACATCACTTTTGCCCCTTTTAATTTTTTTACGCCGCGAATGAAGGCAACATTTTCTTTCATCTCAATGTCGGCGCCCAGACGTATCAGTTCGGGGACATGATTAAAACGGTCGTGATAAATCGTATCAGTAACGCTGGAAGCCCCTTTGGCAACAGTCATCAGCGCAATCCATTGCGCCTGCATATCAGTAGGGAAGCCGGGATACACTGCTGTTGTCACATCAACAGGAGTAATAGTTTTCGGAGCCGATAACTCCACCCAATCATGGCCGATGGAAATTTTTGCACCAGCATCTTCCAGTCGTGCAGTAAGTGCGGCAAAATGCTCGGGACAGACATTTTCTACTCTAATTTTTCCACCGCACAGTGCGCCCGCAATTAACATTGTGCCTGCTTCAATTCTATCCGGAATGGTGTGAATGTTGGCTGGACGAAGCTCATCGACACCTTCTATTTCCAGCGATGTTGAACCAATGCCGTCAATTTTTGCCCCCATTGCGACCAACATCTCAGCCAAATTAGTAATTTCCGGTTCCATCGCGGCATTTTCGATACGCGTTGTACCTTTTGCCAGCACAGCCGCCATCAAGATGTTTCCCGTAGCGCCAACACTGGAAACGTTGAATGCAATTCGCGTTCCTTTCAATCGTTTTGCTTTTGCTATGATATAACCACGATCCAGGTCAACTGAAGCGCCTAATTTTTTCATCCCCTCAATATGTAAATCAACCGGTCGTGGACCCCAGGCACAGCCGCCGGGTAGCGAAACTTTTGCTCTTCCGTATCTTGCTAGCAGTGGTCCGAGCACGTAAATAGAGGCGCGCATTTTTTTCACATGCTCGTACGGCGCTTCGAATTTGTTGACGCGAAAGGTATTCAGCGTGAGTGTTGATCCGTTTCTCTCCAGCGTCACACCCATCGATTGCAGTAGTTTGGACATCGTTGTTACATCACGCAGATTCGGTGTGTTGTAGAGATCGTACTTACCGCTTGCCAGCAGTGTCGCGGGCATCAGCGCGAGCGAAGCATTCTTCGCTCCGCTAATGTGCACCGTGCCGTTCAATTTTTTTCCGCCGGTAATAACAAACTTATCCATAGAAAGCGAATACCTTTCGAAAATTTCTTTTGGGAATGTTGGTAAAATTCTCTGAAAAAACAACTACGCCAAATGATGGCGGAGTTTTTGCCGAAGAATGGACATTGCCGTACGCATGCGTGTTTTTACCGTGCCGAGTGGAAGGTGAAAATGTTCGGCGAGTTCGGATTGAGTAAAGCCGCGGAAGTACGCGAACTCAATCAACTCTTTCTGCTCTTTTGAAAGGGAAGTAAGTGCGATAAGTATTTCTTCCTGTTGTGCCGACAGGATGGCGCGATGTTCGGGATTGTGTGAGATATCCGCGGCAAAATATTCGTGGTATTCTTCGATGTCGGATTCCATGCTACGGGTACGGTAGTTCCTCGAACGCAGACGATCAACAGCTCGGTTGCGGGCAATGCGTGTTAACCACGCACCGACATTTCCTAATTGGCGATCGTACATTTCTGCATGTTCCCAAATTTTGATGAATACTTCCTGCAGTACATCTTCTGCTTCAGCTTTTTCTTTTAGAATGCGAACGACGATGGAGTACAATACTGTAGCATGTTTGTCATATAATGCGGAAAGCGCGGACTGATCCCCTTCTGCAATCCGTTCAAGGAGTGCGACATCCTGAGTCTGTTCATCATGTAAGAGTTGTGTCACGGTTATCTGCTAATTCGTTGTCGGAGTTCCGAGCAAATACATCGCACCGGTTGGCTGAGGGACGCCTCCTTTCGGTTCCAATGTTACGGCAAATGCTGTAATCTTATCTGTGTGTTCCGGAATCGGTAACTCTACTATTTTGAAGTACTGTTCCTGATTATTTGTTACAGAGAATACACCGGCGCTGACGGGTTTCTTTTCTTTATTCA
>JBFMDF010000338.1:0-2890 GCA_040753935.1 Bacteroidota bacterium
CTCTACCGATGCTGAAAAAATATTTGTAGGTGGATGATATTCCGGTAATAAATCTTCACATCCGCCAAAAAACATCAACGCGCTAAAGGCAAAAAAAATATTGTTGCAACGGAGTGATAGGTGTGAAGTATTCGAAAACACGGGCAGTCGCAAAGGCAATAGAATATTGTATTAGTGATATCGGTTCAACGCTGGACTAAGATAGAAGAAAAGAACACAAACATCAACACCGGTGCGACGCGATGTATTTTTCGTTGATAATACGATTGTTCTCGAGTATATTCTCGCATGGCACATTTATGTAGCATGTTCTATGAATAAATTTTTATTTACCATTCTGGTGTTTGTGATGTGGATGAATTCTGGATGTGATATTGAAGAAGTGCAGATTCCCCCTGAGCCCGAAGTTCGGATCGTAACGCCAACACCTTCGTCAGTTATCTTAGATTCAACGATGATACTTATTGAGGCTTCCGACGACAGAGGCATTGCCCGCGTTGAATTATACATCGACAGCGTCATGCCCGCCGGTGGTAACCTACTGTACGAGCCGTATGAATACTTGTGGAACACACAACAGTACGATGACAGTTCAACACACATCTTGTATGCCAAAGCATATGATACCGACAGCAACGTTACCGTGTCGCAAAAAGTTACTATTGTAACACGCCGTTTTTCTCCCAGCAATTTTACTGCAACAGTGCTGAGCGATACGTTGATAAGGTTTACGTGGAATGATCATTCAACAGTGGAGACCGGCTTTCAACTGTTTGAAAGTATAAATGATTCTTCCTTTACCTTACGGGCTACGGTGCCTGCAAACACGACGACACTGAACCTCGCAGGAATATTTTATTCAAGTGTTTCCTATACCTACATGGTGCGCGCCATTCGTGATTCGGTTAAAAGTAAATTTTCAAACGCGCAATTAGTCCGCATTGTACTACCGCCGCCATTAACATTCAGATTCCATACTTTGAGTGATACCTTGATAGAATTCCGTTGGGCATCAGGACAAAATTCATTCGAGCAGTATGTCGAAATTGAGGAACGGATTGGCTCAGGAGGTTTTACGAAAATAGCAACAGTTCCCAAAGGCACAATGTCGTATTTCCATGCAAGGTCATTTCAATCAGGAACAAATTACTCTTATCGGGCGAGAGCGTTCAGCACTTATACCACTAGCGCTTATACGGCAATTATTACTACGAATTTTGAATTTCCTCCTCCAACAGCAATCATGGTGCGGCACCTCAACCGTAATTCTGTTCAGTTGTCGTGGAAGGATAACAGTACGTTTGAAAAGGGATTTGCTATTGAACGACTGGAATATGGTGCTTCGACGTTTCAAGAAATATTCCGTACAGGACCGAATGATACAACCTGGATTGATACATCGCTTGATACTGCAAAATCTTATCAATGGAGAGTAAAAGCATTTACCAGTCTAAATACAAGCGCTTATTCATCTTCCATTTATGCGTGCTGGTTCCCGTCGGTCGTTAAAAGATTTGACTTATCGATGAATACTTCGCCGGTTACTGCAGTTCGGTTTGTGCCGAATTCATCAAAAGTAATTTCAAGTTACGCCGATGATGCAGTTATGGTATGGAATGCTGAGACGGGTACTCTACTCCAAACAATTAAACCTGCTACCAATGGTGTCTATGCACTTGCGGTGAGTTCTGATGGCGCTTATATGGCTACTGGCGGTAACGACGGTTCAATAAAAATTTGGAATTTAGCAACAGGTGAATTGCGCCAAAGCATAACTGCACACTCAGGAAGAGTCTTAGATGTGCATTGTAATTCGACTGGCACACTATTGGCAAGTGCCGGCTCAGATCGCATGATAAAACTGTGGGATCCTCAGAATGGACAAATTTCCTCCGTCTTTAGTGGGCATACGGATTCTGTCTTTGCAGTTCGGATTCATCCGAATGGAACGCTGATTGCCAGCGGAGGAAAAGATAAAACGGTTCGTCTATGGAATATTGGAAGTACATCACAGCAATGGAGTAAATCATTCCTGTCAGAAAAAATTAATGCTGTTGCTTTTTCGTTAGATGGCAATAATCTTGCAGTTGGTCAAACCTCTGCCTTTGGCAATCCCATTGTAGTTCTTGAAACATCCACTGGTGATACCGCTACATATTTTGCCAGGTTAAGTTCTACTTCTACCTGTCTTGAGTACACTCCTGATGGAAGATCGCTGTTGTCTGGTAGTGATGATGGATTTATCAGTCTGTTTCATCGTACATTGCCTTTTGTCAACGTCCACCGTTCGTCTGGCCTGGCGTCGCTGACAAGTCTTGCTCTTCATCCATCAGGCAGTATGTTTGCAACAGGAAGCAGTAGCGGCACAGTAACACTTTGGTCAATGGCAAATCAGTGGCAAAAATTTAATCCATAACTACTATGATTATCGGTATCGGCGTTGACATTATTGAAATAAGCCGCATTCAACAGTCGGTTGAGCGGTATGGCGATTCATTCCTTCGGAAGTTGTTCACAGAAAATGAAATCCGTTACTGTTCCTCCAAAGTATTTCCTGCACAACACTACGCCGCCCGTTTTGCCGCAAAAGAAGCGTTTGCTAAAGCCATTTCCACCGGATGGTCGGGTGACTTTGAGTGGAAAAATGTTGAAGTAAAAAACGATGCTGTCGGTAAGCCGAGTTTTGAACTCTACGGCAAAACTGCCGATGCCTTGCAAGGCAGCACCGTTTTTCTTTCTATGTCACATTCCGATGATGCCGTTGTTGCATTTGTGGTGATTGAGAAAAAGTGAATGTTCACAGTAGCGCACACATTCCCGAAATCTTGAAGAGTTCGGGAATGTGGATCACGGGTTGTTTATTTCTTGCGGTACTTTGCGTAGTATTCCG
>JBFMDF010000339.1:0-2888 GCA_040753935.1 Bacteroidota bacterium
GATGTGGAATCGGGCGATTGAAGCAGGTGGGTGGCTTGTAAGCGACAATGTAACGATTAACATAGCGGTAGAACTTACTCAACAAGATAATTCATAACAAACTACAAGAAAAGAGAGAGCAATAGTATGTCAAACACAGTAGTTGAAAACACGTCAACCAGTGTCAAAAAAACTTGGAAGATCGATACGGCACATACCAATATCAATTTTGCGGTTGCACACATGATGATATCGGAAGTTACCGGAACATTTAAGGAATTTGAAGGGACGGTAACAGCGGCAAAGGAAGATTTCAGTGATGCCGTTATCGATGTTACTATCAAATCAGCGAGTATCAACACTCACAATCCTGACCGCGATGCTCACCTGCGCAGTGCAGATTTCTTTGACGCAGAAAATCATCCGGTAATTACGTTTAAGAGTACCGATGTGAAAGCCCGAGGTGCCAATACACTTGAAATCACGGGTGATCTCACTATCCGGGGAATTACGCATCCGGTGGTTCTCGATACAAAGTTCAAAGGAACCGCAGTGAATCCGTGGGGTCATCTGATTGCAGTGTTCAAAGCCACTACGGTAATTAAGCGGAAAGAATTCGGCCTGAAGTGGAATGCGGCGCTTGAAACCGGCGGCTTTTTGGTCGGCGACGATGTCGAATTAACATTGAACGTTGAAGTGATTCGACAATAACAAGACCTCCATTCCAACTTTCATGTTTTCAACACCTCCGGCAGTCTGCGAATGGACTCATGTAACACTGCGCTGCATGAAGCAGCGCAGTGTTCTTGAGAAGAGAAAATTCTTACCTCAAAAATTTGATATCATTGGATATAAACGGCGCTAGCATACTCTTTGAAGAATGAATCACATTATTGCATATCGTGCACAGGAACGTCGCATTACCGCACATAGTTGGGGGGTGGCATCGGAAATATTTTTTGGCGGGAATGATGAAAAAACACTCGGTTTCGGTAGTCTCGTTCAACTGACACAGTTGACGTTTTATCCCGGGTATTCAAATACCGGCATGCGATTATTACGAAATCTTGAATTAGTGGATATTGTCTTAAAGGGTAGGGCAGGATTTCAGGATAGCACAGGTTCCGTTGCAACATATCCGCAACAGACTGTGCAGGTAATTTCTGCGGGAAAAGGAATTTATCTTTCGGAATTCAATGCCACAGAACAAGGTGCACTTGAAAAGTTACAAATCGGTTTTCTTCCCCAAACGCTGAATTCAAACCCAATTCAAACGAAGGCATTGTTCGATCTTGAAGAACATCGAAATTCACTTGTTATATTGATTTCACCGCACGTGGATCCATCTACTCTGTCGATAAAACAACAAGCTGCGGTGTTACTTGGGAAATTCGATGAAGGGAAGCAGATTATTTATGATGTTGGCGGTCAGCAAACAGGACTTTTCCTGTTTGTTATTGAAGGAATTGCGACGGTTGGAGATCAAATTCTTTACAAGAGCGATGCAGTTTCGGTTTATCCCGCAGAACGCATTGCGGTAACGTTTGCCCGACCTTCGGTGTTACTCCTAACAGAGATTCACATAGAAGAACAGGAGAATAGATGACAACGTACATGGTAGAAGTGCAACTTCCGTATTCACCTTCCCAGGAATTCTTTCAACTCATTCCTGCGCAACGAATGAAAATTGCAGAGTTGATGTCTCAGCGGAAACTGCTGAGCTACACACTGTCGGCAGACAGAATGAAATTATGGATTGTGATGGTGGCAAAAGATATCATAGAGGCGAAAGAAATCTTATCTCAACAACCGATGGATAAATATTTCACCTACACATCGTTTCGCGAATTGATGTTTCACGAAATGGCGGGCTTGATGTTTCCAGCGGTGTCATTAAATTAAAAAACTTCTGAATCACCGACGTCAACTGGGGAAGGTCGTATGAAGATATCTGAATTGAAAAATATTACCGATGAACACAAACAAAGCGAGATAATGCCGCTGTTGTTTGTCGGTCACGGCAACCCAATGAATGCTATTGAAGATAATGTATTCAGCCGGACGTGGAAAGAGATAGGAACGCAATTGCCGAAGCCACAAGCGATTCTCTCAATTTCTGCTCACTGGCTAACGCGCGGGACAAAAGTTCTTTCAGTCGAAAAGCCGGAAACCATACACGACTTCGGCGGATTTCCGCGCGAATTGTATGAACAGCAATATCCCGCGCCCGGTGCACCACAGTTAGCCAAAGAAACACAACGACTGGCGGTAAAACATTACATCTCACTTGATGATGAGTGGGGATTCGATCATGGCACATGGAGTGTGCTGAAGCAGATGTTTCCGAAAGCAGAAATTCCGGTGTATCAACTAAGCATCGATTACAGCCAGCCGATGAGTTACCATTATGAACTTGCGCAAGAGTTGAAGTCACTGCGGCGCAAAGGAGTGCTGGTGATGGGCAGTGGCAACATTGTGCACAATCTGCAGGCAATTAATTTCTACGAAAATAAGCCGTACGACTGGGCGCTTGAGTTCGATGAGAAAATTTCAGCCTGGATAGAAAAGGGAGACCATCAATCTATCCTTCAGTTTCAACAATTAGGTTCGCTGGCAAAGCTTGCTCATCCTACGTACGATCACTTTTTGCCGTTGCTGTACATTTTAGGATTAAAAGAAAACAACGAGTATCCGGAATTTTTCAATACGATGTTTGATATGAGTTCAGTGTCGATGAGGTCAATTGTGTATAGATTGTAACGCCGAACTCCGCTCGGCGAAGAAGAAAGGTAAGTACTCGAAAATTTGAGAAGAAATGTAAAAACGCCTGCAAATTCGTTCCATCATACTTTACAAGTCCGCTGGGGAAGCGGACTTTTTTGTTTCATAAAATAATCGTATTTTTCTCA
>JBFMDF010000340.1:0-2875 GCA_040753935.1 Bacteroidota bacterium
TAGTTGGACTGAAGACGAGTTTTTTTATATGCTCCAATGAGTCCGCCGACAGAATAGAGCCAGCCAAGAAAGAGAAAAAGAATCAAACCAAACGGGAGAACTGAACCAATCTCTCCGGAAACAACAATTGCCGCCACAGGTTGCAGTGAAGCGGAAATCATTCCTTTCAGCACGACCTTTTTCGGATGGAAGTAAGCGGCAACCGCATTGACAATCAACATCAGCGGTACACCGACAAACCACAACAGTCTGTCATCCAACGTTTCATTGCCCGACGGCAGTGCAGAAATGAGCATCCAAACAACAAAACCTGTAACGGCTAACGCGAGGTTAATTCGAGTGGTAGATATTTGCGCTATTGAGTTCATCAAAAAATTATTTCACCAGCATCATCCGTTTTGTATCGGTGAATTTCGAGGTGACTAATCTGTAAATATAGATGCCGCTCGCCGCTGACGAAGCATTCCATTGCACAGCATATTTCCCCGGCGTCAATAACGAATTTACCAGAGTTGTCACTTCTCTTCCAATAATATCATAAATTTTCAACGAGACGAAATCCGTTGAGGCAATAGAGAAATCTATCGTTGTTTGCGGATTAAACGGATTGGGATAGTTTTGTGCAAGTGCATACTTCAATGGCTGCAACTGTTCTTCCTCAACAGAAGTCGGCGCACGTTGCGTTCTGAATTGAAGAATAAACGGATCGCCACCAATAGTATCTTTGTTGCCATCTATCGCCGCGCCGTAGATGGACTTTGCTCCAGCGCCAATGGTTACCGTGTAGTATGTTTCATAGGCAAACTTACCGGCAAGCGGTTTCCATAATAGTGTGTTGTTTGTTGCTCCGCTCGAAGTCCATGTAAACATTCCAGACATCGAAGGAGAAATTTGAAACGCCGCTCTGACACTTGCGGTATCCATCGATTCGGAGAAACGAATACCCAGATTCTGTGTTACAGAAAAGTTTGTATCGTTGGGAAGCGGTTGCGTAAGCACAACCTGCGGCGGAAGTGAGATGGTTTGAAACGTTGAGACGAAATTTCTTGTGCCAACGTTCGATGTTACCACTTTATTATCAACGAACACTGTTGGTTGCGGTGTGTTTCCCATGTTGGCAAGTGTTACCGTGTACGTTGTTTTATAGGGCAACAGACTCGAAGGGATATATGTCATAACAGTGTTTGAGGCATTCCAGGAAATTGTTCCCGGCAGAGACGGTGAAATGCTTAAAGATGAGCGCACGAGCGCAGTGTCAACTGCCTTCAAAAAATTGAATGTCAAGACGGTGTCACGTTTAATACCAATCGCACCGTTTTTGGGAAGCATTTCAACAATTCGCCCAACAGCACTCATGGTAACATTCACCGTATCTTGCGAATATCCTGGTGTTTCAAATACAACCTTGTACGCACCCGGTGGAATTGAATCGAACATGAAGTAGCCGTTGTTGTACGCATCGCCGTTGTACACTTTGTTCAGCGGTAACAGCCGCACTACGATGTTATTGATCGGAACCGATCCATTCTTTTGCGTGCCGCAAATGATTCCCAGCGTATCGTAGGGAATGTTGTAGTATTCGACAAACGCGTTGTAGATTCCGTATGCTTCACCTTTTCGGTAATCATTGTTCAGCAAACGACGTGTTTCCGGATAATAATCGTGAAATGACCCCTCCGACAGTTCTCCCGGCATAATCAGTCCATTAAGTACGCCAAGATTAAAACCGCCGTTCGGTCCGCCGTAAAACGTGTAATCGAGATACACACCCGGTTTACCAGAAATATTTCCCGCTGATGAATTCGTTCTGTTTTTTGCTCGAATGTTTGTGTAGATGAGCGACGACATATCAACTGCCGCAGGAAATGCCGGCTGACGTGTTGTAATATTTTCTTTCAGTAATACCATCGTGTAATTCGTGGAGGTATTTGTTCCACTAGTTGCGTTGCTATGGATGGAATGGAACCAATGCACATTGTTTGCATTAGCAAACTGCCAGCGGGCAGTCAATGAAGGTTCCTGTGAATCATCGGGGTATGTGTTCGTTTCACGCGTCAGTAAGGCAGTCGCTCCTCGTGCCTGTAACATAGGGCGTAACCACAACGCCTTGCGAAAATTACTTTCCGATTCCCAAAAAACATTTCCAGGATCAGGTTCAACTCTACGATCGTTGGCGGGGTTGTTTCCACCATGTCCCGGATCGATACAAAATCTCATCCCGGTAAAATCATTCGGCGGTTGGGCAACCGCAGAGGCAGTAACAATAAAGAATATACTCAGCATGAATTTTTTCATTTTATTGTACCTCCTCGTATGTTAACAGGAAGACTCCGCCATCAATGGTAGTAAAGACAATTTTCGTTTCAGTTGTAGAACAGGAAGGATACAAGGCAATGCCGTCAAACGATACTGTTAAATTATATTGTCTTTTTCCATCGGGTGATATTGCGATAATATCAGAAGCATAGATGGAGTGACCATCATCTCTGTCGTCCATACCGATAATCCATTTGCCGTCGTACGTCCAGGAAGGAGCGTTGCATTTACCGATTCGTTGAACATTGGCTCCCTCAATGGTGCATACGAATGCTCCTTTGTCCATTTCTACCGCTACAAGTTTTGTTCTATCCGGCGACAGCATAGGCCAAATGTATTGCCCATTCAAGGGATCCAGAATTTTCTTTTCGCCATTGATCAGAAGGGCAATTTTCGTTTCGTCAATTCCCAACACAACCGGAATTTGTGTTGTAGTTTGTTTTGACAAACTCTTACCGCCGGCAATTGCCTGTGCATTGACGAATACCGGCGTCGGAATCGAATTGCCACGATCAATGATATTCTCGTGTGCCGTCAGAAGATTCAATTCAACACTTTC
>JBFMDF010000341.1:0-2867 GCA_040753935.1 Bacteroidota bacterium
TTCGCTCGGCATGATAAAACTTACAGTATTCAGATGTTTCTATCCATCGCCAAACTCAGGCCAACAGTTAACCAGACGAATACCATTATTTCATGGTCGCCAAAGTTCCATTCAAACATTCCGTTCATCAAAAAGCCGGCAAACACAGCCATCGCACCAAGCGCCACATTCCGAGCAATGACATCGTGTTTATTGTGACTGAACACGTCATATTCCATGCGCACGATTTTATAGAAAAGAAACATGACAACGACAAATCCGACAGCACCAATAGTCACCAGCAGATGAATGAAAATATTGTGAAGGTGTCCCGCCGGTTCATCAATGCCGGGCGTTCGATAGCGGGAGTACGAAGAATACAAATCAATATCTCCAAAACCGAAAATTGGTTTGTCCTTCCACATCTCCAGAGCAGTCGTCCACATTTTCACCCGCCCGACATTGTTCGGATGAGAAAGGTCGACTATGCTCTTTGCCCTGTCAATCTGTTGTTCGGGTGCGAACAGGAAGAATGCCAGAATCAATCCACCTAACACGAACAGCAATTTCCGATACTGCAATACACTGATAACAATAACGCCGACGATAAAGCCAAGCCATGCACTGCGTGTGTTTGTCAATAACAGAGCCACTATGATGGTGATGAATGAGCCGAAGAAGAGTCGTCTATCGTTTTTTGCAACATCAGCAGAAAGAAAAAACGGAATAAGCAGATTGCCGACAATCATTTTCAATCCGCCGGTCGTCATGTAATGCTGAAAGAGATGCAAACGTCCGCCGCCATTGTGGTAATAGAAGAATATCTCCACCAGAGACAACACGCCAACCACAACGGCGATAACTCTCAGTGCGGTCATTACGCGCTGTCGCGTAGCGAACGTAGTTGCAACGGCATACACAATACTGATAAGAAGCAGACGCTTGGTATTTTTCAGCGCCTCCATTGGTTCCACAGAAAAAAAAGCCGTCACAAATTCAATGGCGAGATAAGCGAGAAACGCAACATCAAGCGGGGTAGGATGAAAAGGCCAACGTCGGATTTGAACAGCAAGAATGAGCATCACGACGAGTGACAGACCAAGGAACAATGACGCCGCCGCAATAGAAACAGAAATAACGCAACATTGGAGAAGAATCAACCAATAGAGTATTGTGTGCAAACGTTCGGTTGTAATCATGAATTCACAAATTGCATGTCGTACAGCTTTTTATATAGTCCGCGTGTTTGTTTCAGTAATTCAACGTGTCTGCCTTCCTGTACAATGCGTCCTTGATCGAGTACAAGAATTCGGTCGGCATGCCGAATCGTCGAGAGTCGATGCGCAATAACAAATGATGTGCGGTTTTGCATCAAACGCTCCATTGCTTCCTGCACTAAAATTTCACTTTCACTGTCGAGTGCAGAGGTCGCTTCATCAAAAATCATGATGGGAGGATTTTTGAGAAGCGCGCGAGCAATGGAAATACGTTGTCGCTGACCGCCGGAAAGTTTCACTCCCCTATCACCAATCATCGAATCGAAACCATTCGGCATTTGTTCGATAAACGACAACGCATTGGCGGCTCTTGCCGCTTCAATGATTTTTTCCATTGGACAGTCGGACAAGCCGTACGCAATATTATTCCGCACTGTATCGTTAAAGAGAATTGTTTCCTGCATAACAATACCGATATTCCCCCTCAACGATTGAACATCGAGCGTTTTAATATCTACACCGTCAATATAAATTGCTCCCTCAATCGGATCGTAAAAACGCGGTAACAAATCCACAAAAGTAGTCTTTCCGCTGCCGCTGGGACCTACAAGCGCAATGAGTTCTCCTTTTTTCACTTTCACATTAATTGAATCCAGCACAGTCCTCCGTTCACCTGACTCTGTAGCGTACGCAAATGTGACATTGTGATATTCAATGGAATGTTTAATGGTTTCAAGTTTCACGGCATTCGGCATGCTTTGAATTGCCGGTTTAGTATCAAGAATTTCAAAGATGCGTTTTCCAGCCGCAGAAAATTCCTGAAGACGATTGTTCACATTGCCGAGTTCCTTCACCGGTGGCATCAGTTGGAAAATAGCAAACAAGAATCCCAAAAATTCAGCTGGTTTCATTTCACCGTAAATCAACACCTGCTGTCCCCCAAACCATATAATGACAGCGCCGGCGAGCACGGAAAGAAGTTCCGTTGACGGCGACGAAAAATTTCTGATGCGGGTCATCCGCAAAATTGTTTTGAAGTAATTTTGCGTTTCTTTTTGAAATTTTTTGTTTTCAAACTCTTCCATTGCAAAAGCTTTTACCACTTTCACGTTGGAAATAGTTTCCTGCAACACTGACGTAATATCCGCCATCTTCGCTTGCATCAATCCGCTTTGCTTATGAAGTTTTCTTCCGATGCCGGTAATAATCAACATCACAAACGGAAACACGATAAATGCCAGCAGAGTCAATTTCCAACTGAGGGTAAACGCCAGAGAAAGGAAGACGATGATGAGCAGTGGCTCTTTAATCAACGTTACAAAACTTGCCGTTACCCCTCCGTTGACAACATTGACATCGTTGGTCACGCGAGAAATGAGATTGCCGGTCCGTTCATTGGAAAAATAACTGAGTGAGAGGTTGTGCAAATGACGATACAATGCATTCCGCAAATCGCGCATAAGACTTTGCTCCACTCGCGCCATGAGATACGATTGCGAATAGTCGAAGATATTTTTGAGAAGAAAAACGATAACAATCAAGACGCAAATTCTAAACAGCGCATCGGATTTTGATCCACTAAATAAATAATTGCGGACGGTACGTTCAACCTGTTGTTTCAATGTAACGACTTCATTCGGTACCAACTGATTTTTTGGCGGAGTCTGGATC